>DASWNL010000113.1:0-5081 GCA_036399215.1 Abditibacteriaceae bacterium | reverse complement strand
AGCGTAGTTAAAACACAAAGCAAAGCCGCGCCTTCGCGCAAAATAAACTTAAATAAGGCGTCTTTAGCTGATTTAACTACGCTGCCTGGCGTCGGCCCGGCAACGGCGGAAAAAATTATCGAGCATCGCAAAACCAACGGCGCCTTTTCGTCTGTTGATGATTTAGACGATATTAAGGGCATTGGTGAAAAGAAGCTGGAAAAAATCCGGCCCTACGCTACAGTGCGCTAAGCGAAAAAGAGATTTATTGTTTATTGGGCCGTGAGGCAGGAAGCGGATTGTTAAGTGTAGCCGTGGGTAATTTATCGTTATCTTTGGCTCCAGTCTCAAAGCCGAGCCATACGTTACCAAAGCGCCAAGTCGAAGCGGTGCCTGTTGGAATATCCATCGCTTTTGATGCCGTCGATGCCGCCATACCTCGGTTGAATATGTTCTTGTAAAGAATCAGATTATCGAATCGGGTATTAACGGGATTGTTCATCCAGGCAGTGGCTTTCCCTGCCCAAATAGCTGTAGGCACATTTGTAAAAGTATTGTGCTCAAAGATGTTTTGGTTCAGATCTCCGCCTTTAAAACCACCCTGATCAGCGCCAAAATGAATGCCTTGCAACGTGATATTCTTTAGCGTGTTCCTACGGTAGGTATTACCCAGATGCCCCCATGTCCCATCGGACTTTTCCGTTAAGAAATTAGTGACAATCCGCATTCCACGATAAGCGCCGTCCAAAGAATTGTGAGCGACCAGATTGAAATACAACGCACTGGGAGTTGGCGTGATAGGATTTGGCACCTGCGAATATTCATCTACCAAGCCAGAGCGCATATCAGTGATCTGATTATGAGCAAAGATAACATCCGAAACATTGCCATACATGCTCATAGCCACTGAGGCTGTTTCGTATTTTGCATAATCGCTTTTCCCATCAAGCCTGTTGCGATAGACAACCGAACGCGTTTGGGCCGGGCCGACACCAATAACGCTGCTCTTGTCGGGCACAATAGACCAGGCGGGAGCAACTGTAATCGTGTTGCCGTTGACTGCAACTACGCGTCGAAACTGCCCGGTGCCGCGCCCTTTTATGATTATGGCATCTTGCGATTTCGCGATAGGAATAGTGCTCTCAAAAGTCACCGTTGTTGAGGTTGTTGATAGAGGAGCGGCTGATAAAATTGAAGTCCCGATTTCAAAGAGAATCTGCTCACCCTGATTGGCATCACCGATATTAACAGGAGGCGCCATATCGCGCGTGGTATTGTCGCCAATATAAAAGTGACGATTGGAATCGGGATGAGATTGCGACACAAAGAAGCGGCCCGCACCCACCTCGCCAATAGCTGTTGCCAGTGGGCTATAATCCTGCGCCTGATTGTTAGAAATAGCCACTTCGCTGCCGCCCCAGGAGATGATCGCCGCATTGGCATAGTCGGTCAAACGAAAGTTGTTATTGCTTATGACAACCTGTTTTGAGTCGGCTAAAAAGACTTGATCTCCAATGAATTCGCAGCCTGTTATAGTCAGGTAATCGCTCGAACCAATGTTAAAACCACCAATAGCCCCTTTCCAGTTGAAGCGTGAATTGGTTAATTTGACGTAATCGTGATTTCTAAATATGAAAAGTGATTTCTTGCCCAAATTTCCATTGCCATCAAGGGTTAGATTTTTAAATTCAACACGATTGACGGCAGATGAATCGGAGTAAATCAATGCCTGCCAGTAAGGTTCGACACTTGAAGCGAAAGCAGACCCGGCCTTGATAAATGAAGTGTCCCGGCTCTCCCCTAACCACGAAACGTTGTTCTTCATTTCAATCATGCCATTGATTATGTAAGTGCCCGCCGGAAAATAGACCGTCGCAGGTGCCGCTTTATCAGCGGCATTCAGAGTGGCCTGGATAGCTCTTGTATCATCGGCCATGCCATCCCCAGCGGCGCCATAATCTTTAACGTTGAATCGGTTCGCGTTTTGCCCGGCCCAGGGCGATTGCGCAAGGATTGTTAAAGAAAGCGGGCCACTCCAACCAAATTGCCCGCCATGCCCATTGTGTGCCCACACTTCATGCTGACCGGCAGGCAACGTAGGGACTTTAAAACTCACACGATAGGGATTGACTGAGGTGGGTCTTAGCCATTGTCCCGCTGTTTTACCAGTGGTTTTAATATAAATCCACGACAAGGCATTGGCGTTATCGTGCGCGAGATTGCGCCCATAAAGGGAAATGGTTTCACCCGGAAGGGCTTGATCAGAGCCAATCCACCAGGCGTCGGTGCGATTTACGGCGATGGGCTTGCCATAAGTTACACCTACTTTAGGCCACACCAAATACATCGAGCCAGAGGGAAGTTGTGTCGGCAAAACAACCGATGCCGCGATGGTGTCAGCGACGTGCGCCATTCGCTCCACCGTCACAGCGTTATTAACTCTCGTTTGCCCATAAAAACGAAAGCGCGTTGACGAAGTAAAGTCAGGGCCGGCTATTGTTAAGGTTTCGTCCGGCTGACCGGTGCGTGTCCATTCGGCGATGCCAGGGCTATTTGAATCTCCCGGTAATGGTGGAGTGAAAACATCCATCGTTGCTGGAAGTGTAGGAGCAGGATTCGGAGTAATAAAACCGTAGAGAGAAGGCGGAACGACGGGCTGTGAGATGCCTTTTTTAAGTTTAGGTTTTGGCACCTGCGCCGATTGAGATATGGCCGAAATTGCTCCGGTTACGCATCCCAACACTAACAGGGTTTGCGTGAACAGTTTATTTCGTGAATTGTATGTCATCGTTTCCCGCTACCTATAAAATCGCGCCTTGTTTTTTAAGTTCGGCGCGCAAGGCAGCACCACTTAAATCACGCGGACGAGAGTTGCTCTTTACACATTGCGCGGCTGCCAAACCAGCGGCCTGGCCCATCGCAAAACAAGTCGGTGTAAGGCGTGTGGAAGCGTGTCCTTCGTGCGTGGCCGAAATGCAACGGCCAGCGACGATGACATTTTCTACACCTTGCGGCAACAGGCAACGGAAAGGAATTTCGTAAAAGTCATCGGGCGCTTCAGAAGTAATTAAACCTTGCCCCGTCGGCGCATGAATATCTACCGGATAGGCCGAGCGCGCAATCGCATCATCGAATTGGGCACCGGAAACCACGTCGTCCTGGTTAATCACATAATCACCCAAAATGCGCCGTGTTTCGCGCACGCCGATTTGCGTGGGAATGGTGGAAATATAGGAATCTTCAAAGCCTGACACGCTTTGCTTCATCCACCTAAAAATTGCCCACACCTGGCGGCGCCCTTCCCATTCCCCGTTGCTCAAATCAAAGCCGTCGCTGCCATCGAGTTGCGTAACGCGGCTGGTGTTCACGTAACATTCATCAGGTCTCACACCACTGAAAAACAATAATCTATCGCGGGGCACCTTTAGTTGTTCGTTGACCTCGCGCCACTTGGAAAAGTAGCCGGAAACGCCGGTTAAGGCTTCTCCGCGCCGCAGATCATTGAATAAAGTTTCATCATGAAATTCATCGGGGTTTTCCAAAATGAAGCGGCGAATCGGCGCCCAATCAACGCCCGACACGCGAAAGTTCATCGTAAGTGGCTGCGTATTAAGCTGCCCGTTTTTACGCTGCTCCTGAATCGGCGCACCAGCTTTGAAAGCAATGTCGGCATCGCCGGTCGTATCAATAAAAAGCGGCGCCTTGATTTGAAAAGTGCCGCTTTTATTGGTGATACGAACTGCTTCAACGACACCGTTCTTGGCTTCGACGCCGGTAATCAAAGTGTGCAATAGAACCTGAGCGCCGCTTTCTTGCAGCATTTGCTGCATCACGATTTTGGTGAGGTCGGGGTCGAAAGGTGTCAGCGAATAAACGAAGCCGATGCTATCACGCAGATGCCCTAAGGCGCCACCGATGGCTTGCAAGCGATCAACTAATTCCTGTCCCAGACCACCCAGCACTTGCTCGCCGCGCTTGTTGTGAAAACTGAGCCACGGATGCACAAGCGCTGCCGTTGAACTACCGCCGGGAAAACCATGCCGTTCAATAACAAGCGTTTTCGCGCCGTTGCGTGCTGCGGAAACCGCGGCCATCACGCCCGATGGGCCACCACCACAAACAACAACATCAAAATCGGAAAGAGTTTGGGGAGAAATCACAAGATAAATGATAGCCGCGAAAAAGCTCGAAAACGGCGCAAAAACAACGCAAATAATGTGAGATGTTCTTTGCTTGCCGGGTTCTCAACTTCTCATTGTTTTATCGCGTTGTTTTGCGCCGTATTTGCGCTTTTTCGCGGCTAATCCTTCAAAAATAATTCAATCACGGGCACAATGGTATCGGATTTATTGACGGGCAGTTCCAGTGTCAGCGTGGCCTCTTTGCCTTCGGTGGCATGGCTACTTGTCCAGTCTTTGAGATTCAATGGAATTTCGCTGGCATCATTGAGGAACTGGGCATAGCGAACCTTACCTGCCAAACCGGGCAAGTGCAAATGCTTGAAGGGATAGGCATAAAGATGCACATAAAGGCGATTCGTCTCGTAGTTTTGTGTGTAACGCACATCAGTTGGTGCTGTAAATTCGCTTTGCGTGCAGCCGCGAATCGAACGCTCATGTAACTTCATCCAATTGCCGTAAATAGTGAGAGCCTCTAAAGCGCGTTGGTCGAAAGTGCCGCGTGCTGTGGGGCCGACGTTCATCAGCAAATTGCCGCCACAGGCAACTGTGGAAACCAGCATCTGAATCAGTTGTTCAGGGCTTTTCCAGGTTTTTTCTTCGCGGTGGTAGCCCCAACTGCCGCTAAAGGTCTGGCAGGCTTCCCACACCACAGGTTCGCCATTCACTTTCACCCATTCGGTTGGTTGAAACTGCTCCGGCGTGTGAATATCGGCGGCGTCTTTTTCGGGCAAGTCAAGGCGATTATCCACAATAATATGCGGTTGCAATTCGCGCACTAAAGCTAAGAGTTTTTCACTTTCCCAATCATCGCGGCCCTTGCCCTTCATGCCTTTGTGTTCGCTGGTTGGATAGGAAAAATCGAACCAGATGATGTCAATCTTGCCGAAATTGGTCAGTAACTCACGCACCTGATTTCGCATG
>DASWNL010000112.1:0-7571 GCA_036399215.1 Abditibacteriaceae bacterium | reverse complement strand
TGGTCGAAAGATAATAAACATTGCCGTAGCCGCCGGTGCAAAGCAGAACCGCATCTGCCGCGTAGCTTTCGATTTCACCCGTGATGAGGTTACGCATCGTTACGCCGCGAGCTTGGCCATCTATCACAACCAAATCCAGCATTTCGCGACGCGTGTGCAGCTTCACCGCGCCGGCATCCACCTGCCGCATCAGAGCCGAATAAGCGCCCAGTAGAAGCTGTTGCCCGGTTTGGCCGCGCGCGTAAAAGGTGCGCGACACCTGAGCACCGCCGAACGAACGATTGTCGAGCAAGCCACCATATTCGCGGGCAAAAGGCACGCCCTGAGCCACACACTGGTCAATTATGTCAACCGAAACCTGTGCCAATCGGTAAACATTGGCTTCGCGTGCGCGATAGTCGCCGCCTTTGACGGTATCGTAAAACAGGCGATAAATGCTGTCACCGTCGTTGCGATAGTTCTTAGCAGCGTTGATGCCACCCTGCGCGGCAATCGAGTGCGCACGTCGCGGCGAATCGTGCAGACAAAAGGTCGTTACATCGTAGCCCAGTTCAGCCAGGGAAGCCGAAGCCGAAGCACCGGCCAAACCCGTTCCAACGCAGATGATTTTGACTTTGCGCTTATTGGCCGGGTTGACCAACTTCAGATCGAATTTATGCCGCTCCCACTTTTCGCCAATGGGGCCGGATGGAATTTTGGAATCTAATTTCATAAGATGCCTCACGGCGTGGGATTCAAAGGCCGCAGCCACATTAAAATTGGTAGCAAAAAGAAGCCGCCGGCGACAATGAAAGTAAAAGCGCGGCCCACAAACCAGATGTATTTTTCCCAGCGCTTGTTATTGGCACCAAGCGTTTGAGTGGCGCTGAAAATGGCGTGATTGAGATGCAAGCCAAGGGCAATCATGCATAGCAGATAAAGAACAACGACAATCGGGTTATGGAACTCTTCGTGAACCAAACGATAGAGGTCGCGCATCTGGTGCTGCGCTTCCGCAGGTGATTCGGTTGCTGCGGCTCCGGCGCCGGTCACGCCTAATGCGATGCCGGAAACATCGGTTTCGTATTCTTTAATGGTCCAGAACTTATTGAATTTAAAGTGCCCGACGTGCAGGAACATAAAGACCAGAATGACAATGCCCGTCCAGATCATAGTGGTGCTGGAAACGCTTTTGCGACTGGCGTTGCTTTTCTCTTTCGTCCAGTGCTTTTGCTCATAACCTTGCGGGCGCGCCGCCTTGTTGCCCCGATACACCACAACGCCTTCATAAGCGTGAATCAGAAACAGCGCCAACAGGCCGATTTCCATGGCGTAAACCAGAGGTGGCCACGTCATCAGAATATGCGCGTAATTATTGAACGCCACGTTGCCAAACAGCAGCAGCGTGTTGCCCAGCAGGTGCAACACCAGAAAGACGCACAACAGGAGGCCGGTCACGGCCATAAGGATTTTCTTGGTAATTGAAACCAAACCGGGCTTGCCACCGGCGACGTTTGCCATAAGAGTTCCGCGAGAAACAGAGAGTTTTGAACGCTTTTAAATTTACTCTTTACTAAACGCAACCGTTAGTCTCACGCGCGGCCTATTTCCTAATGGCATCCATAATGGTGCTGCTTTGCCGAGAATAGAACGCGGAGCTACGCCACGCGGAACCGGCTTTGATTTTCGCGGAAATAGTAAAGAAACCATAATTGCCTTATGAAAATTTTTTTAGCTTTAATTGCGCTTTTTGTTTTTTCTATCTCAGGCCAATGTGCTGGCAAAGCCGCGCCGAAAAAGACAATCAAGATGTCCGAAACAAAGGCGACCAAAGCCAAAAAGCCGGTAAAAGGGGTTGGCCCGCTTTTTGGTTTATATGAAGTTAAAGTTTTCAATAAAGAGTGGGTGCTGCATAGAGAAAATGATTACGGCACTGATTTATACCAGCTTGAGCATGACTTTAAATGGCTGCGTCTCTACAAAAACGGGACTTACAAAACCAATCTGTCAAAAACGGGAAAACCCGAAGGACGCTTCTCCTACAATCGCAAAAAGCAAGAAATTACCTTTTACGAATTTCATCCCAAGCAGAAGAATCGTGAACATTTGATTGATCATAAAGAACCAGCCGATTATGGGAATAGCCTTGTCTATGGTATGCCAGGATTTGCCATTAGTTGGCACCATGAACACTACACCGCAGTTCATGGTGGCTATGTTGAATGTAAATGGGTAAAGCCATAGTCAAAGAGAGTAACCATTCACCTTCCGCGAGAATCAAAGCCGTTTCCGCGTGGCCGAAGGCTCTGCGTTCCCGTTCCGAAATTCAAATCGCGATTTTCTGATACGGTTCGCCTTCGTTTAAAGTAGGACGTTCGGGACGGCCTTTGTAGTTGTAAATCAGGCCCATGTTATCAAGGCCAAGCAGCCACAGAATCGTAGCGTGCAAATCATGAACGTGCAGGCGGTTTTCAACGGCGTGCAGGCCCAGTTCATCGGTTGTGCCGATGGTTTGGCCGCCTTTGACGCCGCCACCGGCCATCCACATCGTAAAACCTGTCGGGTTATGATCGCGGCCATCGCCTTTTTCGCTCATCGGCGTGCGGCCAAATTCGCCGCCCCAGACAACTAAAGTTTCATCCAACAAACCGCGCGCTTTCAAATCTTTTAATAGGCCGGCGACTGGCAAATCCATGCTTTTGCACAGCGATGTGTGATTCTTTTCGATGGAATCATGCGAATCCCATTTGCTGCCCGCGCCATGATAAATCTGCACAAAGCGCACGCCGCGCTCGACCATACGCCGCGAAAGCAAGCAAAGACGGCCCATTGTTGCGGTTTCTTTATCGTCTAAACCATACAGCTTTTTGGTGGCTTCGCTTTCACCACTTAAATCAACTGCATCCGGCGCTTCGGCCTGCATCCGAAAAGCCAGTTCATAACTATTCAGTCGCGCCGATAATTCAGTCTGGTCAGGAAAGCGTGCGGCGTAATCGCCGTTTAGCCCATTGATGAAATCCAACTTCTCTTTTTGTTGCTGGGCTGTTAAAGCATCGGGTGTATTGAGATTGGGAATCGGTTCGCTGCCGCCTTGAAGGCGCGTGCCCTGGTAAACGGCGGGCATAAAGCCACTGCTCCAATTGCGCGGGCCATTGACTACGCTGCTTTGCGTGTCCTGCATCACTACAAACGAAGGCAGGTTGGTGTTCTCCGTCCCCAGGCCATAGCTGACCCACGAACCCAGTGATGGACGCCCCCCTAAAATCGAGCCGGTGTTCATCTGGCACACGCCCGCCGAATGATTGATACCCTCGGCCCAACAGGAGCGAATGACGGCTAACTCATCGGCGCATTTGGCAATCTCCGGCAGCCAATCCGAAACCCACAAACCACTCTGCCCGTGTTGCTTCCAGGTGCGCTTTGAACCCAAGAGCGGCGATTTTGATTCGCCCATCGCGGTTATCACTTCGCCAAAACTGGCGGGCAACGGCTTACCGGCTAATTCATTGAGAAGCGGCTTCGGGTCGAACAAATCCATGTGCGAAGGGCCGCCTTCCATAAAGAGGAAGATGACATTTTTCGCTCGTGCTCTGAGTTGCGGCACTTTGGCCTTCAAAGGTGAATCAATCGCTTTGGCGACAGCATTTTTGGTAAGCAAACTTTGCAGCGCCACAGCGCCAAGGCCTACACCCGAACGAAACAGGAAATCACGCCGCGAAACAGCGGATTCATAACGATGGCAATGTGTATCTTTCATAAACTTTTCATAGAACGCAAATCACGCAAATTTTCGGTAATTTACGCGAATTTTTCTCAAAGGGAATTTGTGAAAACTTGCGTTCATTTGCGAAATTTGCGTTCTATCTCATTCGACATATAAAAACTCGCTGGCATTTAAAAGCGCGTGGCAGAAATCGGCTAAAGCGGCGCGGCGCGGATTAGCATCGGACGCAACTTGATTGGCTGCGGCTTCCAGGTTGTAGCCGTGACCTGTTACATCCATCAAAACATCCGGTTTTTGCTCAAAGCGCCAGTAACCGATTGTGGATGCAGCCACACCCTCGCTTTGATAAAGCAACTGAGCCACATCCAAAGCGCCACGTGAAAGGCGCACGTCATCAATGGCGCCGTGAAATGAATCCAACTTTTCGCTGCGTGCGCCGATGGTAAATGGCAAATCGTTCTGTAAGCCGCCGGTTAGATTGTGTTCTACCTTTGCCAGTAAAAGCGGCTCGTCATCGTTAGATAAATCTTTCAAGGCAAAAACAACAGTGCCGGGTTTTTCCGGCGTCGCGTAAGAAACACTGGCTGCCACAAAATAGGGCTTGTTTAGTTGCACTGTTTGATCGGAGAAAACCACCACTTCGCCGCTTGTGCCGTCGCGTCGCTTTCCCGATGCTTGCAATACCAGAGTCATAGGCTTGCGGCGCGAACCTTTACCGGTAATGCCGAAACTCCAGCCCGGCGTTTTGAGTTCGCCATCCCACTTGGCGGCGATGTTTCGCACTGCACCAGTTTCGGCGACAGTGCGCGGCACAACATAAGCTTCGATGGTGAAGCCGTTTTCTAAATTAAAGTTTTTGCTGTTTTGCGCGCGAAAGATTTTTTGCCTGCCATCCGGCTCCATCAAAGCGGCCTGCCCATCACGATAGGGCACTTTTTCAGGAATGAAAACGGCCTGGGCTGAATTGCTGACTTTGCTGTTTACGTTGGCAGATTGCTGTTTCAAAAACGCCCTTGCTGTGGTTTTTTCTTTCTCTGATGGCGTGCGGCCAAAAGCCAGTTGATAAGCGATCTCGATTTGCTTAGCTTCATCGTTCGGCGCCGCTTTTTCTAAACGATTGGCAAAGGCCCGCCCGCGTTGCAACATGAAAGCGCTGTTAATCAGCAATAGCGACTGCACCGGCGTGGTGGTTGTAGGCCGCGATGAAGCGCTGCTAAACCATTGCGGCGTATCGAAAACATCAGTCAGTGGGTCGCGTGTGTTGCGCATGATGCGCGTGTAGATGCTGCGACGCGGCTCGTTGGCATCGCTGCCGGGGCCGCCCACTCCCAACCCCCTTGCTAAGGGGGCCTCAAGGCGCAGTTCGCCGGTTACAGCGAAAACGGCATCACGGATTTGCTCGGCCTCCAACCGGTGCGGGCGAAAGTGCCAGAGCAACAGATTTTCCGGGTCTTTCAACTTGCCTTGCGCCGCATCGCGATGTAGTGCGCTCTGGCGATAGGTTGCTGATGTTACAATTGTGCGATGTAATTTCTTCAAACTCCAACCGTTTTCTACAAACCGTTGCGCTAAATAGTCGAGTAGTTCGGGATGTGTAGGTGCTTCGCCTAATTTGCCAAAGTCGCTGGCATTAGCCGCCAATCCGCGCCCAAAATAGCCCTGCCAGATGCGATTAACCATAACACGCGCCGTTAGCGGGTTCTCTTTTTGTGTGAGCCATTTGGCTAACGCCGCACGCCGTCCGGTGCTTTGTGGCAAGGCTTGAATCTTTGCGGGCGCTTCATCGAGGATGGTTAAAAAGCCTGGTTCGATAGCTTCTTTGCCGCGCTTGGGAATGACCGTTGGCGGCGCCTGTGAACCGATGTCGCTCGCGGCAAAGGCGATGGGCAACGGCGCTGGCTTTTCTTTGTCGAACTCGGAAAGCTGCTTGCGCAGCGCGATCAGTTTTTCTTTGTTTTCGCCGCTGATTAAACGATCTACTCTGTTCCAATCGTATTCCACCTGGCGCCACGCCAGAGCGGCTAACTGGCCTTCCAGTGGCTCACGTTCTTTAATCGGCTTGCGAATCATGACCTGAATCTCATCAGGGAAGCGGCCCACGGCTTCTTTTTCGGCTTTATCCAGATATTTCTGCTCTAACTGCGAAATCTGCTTGCGTAACTCGGCTGTTTTTTCTTCCCAAGCCACTAATTTGCGGGCATATTCGGCTTTTTCGACTTCGGTTGCGGCTGTTTTATCCTGGGGCAGAATCGGCGCGAAAAAGGCTTGCAAACGATAGTAATCTTTTTGCAAAATGGGGTCGAATTTATGATCGTGGCAGCGTGCACACTGCACGCCTAAACCCAGGAAAACGTCGCCGGTTGTATCCGTTAAATCGTTGAGAATCAGATTCCACTGCCCCCGCACATCACGGCTGTTGTATTCGTAAATCCAGTGACGCAAATAGCCCGTTGCAACGAGGGCTTCGGGGTTATCGGGAAACAGTTCATCTCCGGCCAATTGCTCTTGCACGAAGCGGTCATACGGTTTGTCTTCGTTGAAAGCGCGAATCACATAATCACGGTAGCGCCAGGCGTGCGGACGATAATCGTCAATGCGATAGCCATCGCTATCAGCGTAGCGCACTAAATCGAGCCACGAGCGCGCCTGGCGCTCACCAAAACGCGGGGAAGCTAAAAGACGGTCAACCAGATTTTCGTAAGCATCAGTTGAGTCATCAGCGATAAATGCTGTTACTTCTTCGGGTGTTGGCGGCAAGCCGGTTAAATCGAGAGTGACACGACGGATGAGGGCAGTTTTGGAGGCTTCGGGCGCCGGTTTCAGACCAGATTTTTCCAGTCGCGACCAAATGAAGCCATCTATTTCAGTGCGAGCGCCAGCGAGGATGGTTTTGGGCGGCGCTTCTTTTTTGACGGGCTGGAAAGCCCACCACTGGCGATCTTCGTTGCTAATTTTGCCGTGCGGCTTTGCGCTCTTCGCTTCCTGGCCGGGCCAAACGGCGCCACTTTGCACCCAGTCAACCAGGGCTTTGATGTCAGCCTCACTCATCTTGCCTTTGGGTGGCATTTGCAAATTTTCATCGTGATAGCGAATGGCTTTAATCAGCAAACTCTCATTAGGCTTGCCGGGCACAATCGCCGGGCCGAAATCGCCGCCTTGCAGTATGGAAGCCAGAGAATCAAGCATTAAGCCGCCTTTACTTTTGTTGGCGGCGTGGCTGTGGCACGAAAAGCATTGCGCCGCCAAAACCGGGCGGGCCTTCTCGAACAACGCGTTATCGGCCTTAACCGGCAGGGCAAATAGCGGAAGAATCACAACGAAAACTGCAAATAATGAACGAATAAGGCGCATCATAAAAATAAGGAGTGTTTCTTTGGAGACTATTATGCCCGTTTTGTTTGTGATTTAATTTGCGTTTTTGCGTGGCTGGAATGAGATTCATTTCATGCAAGGCCCCGATTGGAAGTCTTTCCCCGCGCATAGTGTGACGCCTATTGAATATCTGACCCATTTGCGCCTTGAAAAAGCCCGCCATCTTTTAATCGAAACTGACGAAGCTTTGGGTGATATTACCCATCAATGCGGCTGGTCGAGCGGCTACTATTTATCGAACGTTTTCAAGACCGCTTACGGCCTTGCTCCCGGTAAATTTCGCTGCGTGCATCGTGTTTAACTTATCTCATGGAAATCAGCTTTCGTTCTGCGATTGCCTCCGATGCGTCGCGCATTGCAGAGATTTATTTCGCTTCGCGCAAGACGATTCTCTCCTTCGCGCCTCTGGCACATTCGGATGAGGAAGTTGGAGATTGGATTCGGCAACATTTAATTCCGCAAGGTGTAACCGTTGCGGTTTTAGATGAAGGAATTG
>DASWNL010000111.1:0-3957 GCA_036399215.1 Abditibacteriaceae bacterium | reverse complement strand
TATTGATAGCCTTTTTTTGCAATTCAGGATCGGTAATTGAAGCGATGTCGGGAGCGTTGGTGACTAATGGTTTAAGAGCCGAACCGATAAGGTCAGGCGAGAAAAATCCGACGCCCCAGGCGCCTCCCACGCCCGCTGCGGCCATCAAGACACCGGCAATGGTATTACGGCGCAAAATAGGTTCTTGAAACAAGGCCATAATACTACCGATAGCCTTGCCGGAAGCCGTCGCGTCCCGTTTGGCCTGATGCCACGATTCCGGGTCATGCACGCTGCGGCGAATCCATAAAACCAGAAGCGCTGGTGCCGCACCCACAAAAAAGACAACACGCCAATCGGCGCTGAGCGCCGCTAAAACCAATACGGTAATTGCAGCGAAGATATTTCCGACCGCCGAAAGCGCCTGTAATAAGCCCAAGCCCATCGCCCGCGAACGCTGCGGCCATACTTCCGCCACCAGAGAAGCGCCCGCTGCGAATTCTCCTCCAACACCTAAAGCCACCAAAAAACGGCAAACATAATATTGCGGCAGAGTTTGAACCAGGCCATTGAGACCGGTGAATATCGCGTAGATGAGAATCGTGATAATCATCGTGCGCGTGCGACCTAATTTGTCGCCAATCATGCCGAACAAAAAGCCGCCGGCGGCCCAGCCCAACAAGAAGACGGAGGTGAGCTTGCCGCCGGCTTCTTTAACAGCGCCGTCCAGTGCTTCCGGTGGAACTGTGCCGGTCAATAAATCTCGCACAGAGGGAGTGCGAACCAGGTTAAATAAGTGCTGATCGAAACAATCGAACATCCAGCCCAGAGCGCAAATGAGCAGCACTGTCCAGGCATAGCGATCTACACCTTGATACCAGCGCAAGCCGGCGGTTTCTTCAACGACAGGAGCAGCCACGCCGGTATCGTTGGCCGGTGTGGGTTCGACGTGCGGCTCGTGTTTTTTTGCCATGATATGTGTTCTGAAAATCCTATTCAAGAACGGCTAAAGGTGGAGTGGCGAAAGTTTGCCAGAGTTGAGCGATGTTTGCTTCCTGCGTTGTGCCTTTGTGGAAAAACAAGCGATAACTAAAGGTGATGTTTTGTCCTTCGGGCACCGTGATGTCACCGGCACCTTCGGGATTTTTCTTGTCAAAATCGTGCAAACCAAACGGGTTGACGGCAAATAAACCGTAGTCGCGCACATGCCATGTCGTAGGATGGCGCGGATTTTTCGGATCATCGAAAATCGCTACGCCGACAACCTCTCCATTCACCGGCCCATAATAATCAACCCACGCCGCGCTTTTGCCCCAGGTTTTGGCGTCTTTATCACCTTGCGAATTGAGAATATGACCTTCGGCGGTTTTACCTTTTTCGACGGCGGCACGCATCGAATCGGCAAGACGTAGTGCAAAAGTTCCTTCTTTGGTATCGCCCAAAACTAAAGGCGCACCGACAGGTTTCAACGTAATTGAAAAATCCATCAAGGTGCCAGGTTCCAAATTGTAAACGCGCACTTCGCGCGCGTCTTCGGCGATTTTCGTCCCATCGGGTTTAACCCAATTGGTCGTCGCTTGCATGAGGCCATAAACGGCGCCGCCACGCACAGCCCCATAGCCGCTATGAACCGTCTTGCCGGCTTTGTCGTTTTCCAGCCAGAAATCAGTGCCATTGACTTTGCCGTGCGTAAACCATAGGCCGCGATGATGAGGATGGTCAGTGGTTCCGCCTTCGATTTTCTCCACCGGCCAATGCCGCACGATTTGCTTGTCGCCAGGGGCAAATAAAGGATAGAAATATGGCTTGGTCGGGCCGGTTGTGGTGTCGTAGCGCGTGAATAGTTTGTCGTTGATGAGAAAGTCCACATTCGCGCCGTTTTGCTTGACCGCAACAACGCTTTGCGGCGAATTTGGCGCACTGGTATTTACCGAAAACGTGCGTTTTTCGTTCGCTTTTAAATCGCGCGCAATGAACGAAAGGCGCATTTGCCCATCGCCAACTGGTTCGATTTGGCCGGGGATGCCCTCTGCTCCACCAAAAGGTGCCGCATTCAACAATTTATCCTGAGAAATAACAACGGAAACAGGCGTTTCGCGCACATCATGAGGTGAAGTAACCGCCACCTTGACAACAGCAGCCTGCGAAGTAAAAACAATGGCGCATAAAAGTGCGCCCATGCTAAAAATGGGAAGAATTTGCATAGATTTGAAAGCTCATTATTGGAGCGTTCAAATCTCTAATGGTGTCAGCAGGTTCTTATGATTTTAATCAGGTCTTTGCGCCATTTGTTCTAAAACATTGCCCCAATCGCAATCGCATAAGCGGCAATGCCAGGTCGAAGAGCCAGGGCCAACGAGGCAACCGGCGTAAACGGCATCTTTGGGATCATTGGCGCTGCGCCCGCGCAGGCCGTAAAGCACCGGCACTACGCCGGATTTTGTGCCGTGCAAAGGGCAAACATCGTCTGAGATTTGCGCCGCATTGGGCAGAGGCAGGCCATTCCAAATTATCTTTTCCGAAAGCATACGGGACGCTTGCGGACCATTGCCGAACCGCACTTCGCCATAAACAGCGATATAGGGCTTGTCTTTGGAGGAAGCGAGAGTTGATACGGAAAAGTTTTGCCAGGCATCAACCGTTTCAGGCGCGGTTACGAGCACTTTTTGCCATTGGGCATTTTGAAAATCGCGCGAGGCCGAACGCGCCATCCAAACTTGCACTTGTGACGCCTTTTCCGAGGGTTGCACGTAAACCGCACGCGAGCCATCCCTCTTTTTCAATGACCAAACTTTGATTTTAGGCAGCGTTGTCACATCGGAAAAATGACTCCGTGTTGTGCCATCCGCTTTGGCAATTTCAATTTCACCTTTGACCGCCAGGAATTTCTTATCAACCGGGCCAACAGGCACTGCCGCTTTTTTAGCAAGCTTATAAATACGCGCCAGTTCCGTTGATTCTTCCAACACAATGGGTTCCCATTTTACAGTGGTAAAATCTGGCGTGGCTGAACGCGCAATCCAAAGCTGCGCGGCTTTAATATTTAGCTTCGTTGGAAACCAAAGTGAATTGATAAACAACGTCTTTATGTGCTAAACCGGCGTTGTCTTGCAAAACAATGTGTCGTTTTTCAGAGCGCGCCTCATCACTTGGAGTCGGTTGCGCTTTTCCCTCATTGAAACTCGAAAAAGCAGCACAAGTAAGCACAAAATAGGGAGTGGAATAACGCATATATGTCTCCACAAAAAGAAAAACGCGGATTGAGAAAGCGACTTTTGCAATTAAATTCCGCCTTCACAATCCGCGTTTTGGTTCGGAAAAAGTTCTTACGCTTAATCGCCTAAGATAGCGTCTTTCAACCGGTGCAAAAAGCCACGCGGATGTTCTTCCACTTGTTCATCGGAAAGGTCTGCAAACTCGCGGAGCAGCTCTTTCTGGCGGTCGTTGAGGCGCTTGGGCACAAGGACGCGCGCCACGCAAATCTGGTCGCCCCGTGCGCTATGCGTTGAGGGAAAGCCTTTGCCCGATACGCGGAACATTTCACCGGTTTGGGTGCCGGCGGGAATGGCAACCGTCGTTGTTTTGTGTTCGCCGTTTTCGTCCAATTCCAAAGTCGGCACTTCGACGGTATCGCCCAAAGCGGCTTGCGGAAATGATAGAGGCAGCACGCACGCTACATCATTGCCATGACGCTCGAACTGCTCATGCTCGCGCAAGTAAATAAAGCAATATAAATCGCCGGGCGGCGTGCCCTGCGGGCCATCTTCGCCAGCACCGGGCACGCGCACCTGATTGCCTTCATCCACGCCGGCAGGAATGCCCACAGAAACGCTGCGCTTGCCTCTGGTGCGGCCTTCACCGCCGCACGTTTCACACGGTTCGGCCACAAATTTACCGCTGCCACCACAACGAGCACAGGGCACTTCCTGCACAAACTGGCCGAAAAAAGTGCGCTGAACCGTCCGTTGACGGCCACTA
>DASWNL010000110.1:0-1914 GCA_036399215.1 Abditibacteriaceae bacterium | reverse complement strand
CCCCTCTCCCGCGAAGCGAATTGGGAGAGGGGATGGGGTGAGGGTTAATCAATCATGAATTTCGCAAAATTTGCCGTGACGCGGCCCGTTGCTGTTACCATGCGCATCGCTGCACTGGTGCTGATGGGCGCCGTGTCTTTTACGCGTCTACCGGTGGATCTGCTGCCGGAAATCACAATTCCCACTGTTGCCGTCAACGTCGCCTGGCCTAACGTGGCGCCCGAAGAGATCGAAACGCAAATCACGCGGCCTTTGGAGCGCGCCGTTTCATCGGTGCCGGGCCTCTACGAAGTGTCATCGTCCTCACAAGAAGGCAGCGCCAGTGTGCGAGTGCAGTTTCAATACGGAACCGATATGGCCGAAGCCGCTGCCGATGTATTGCAGCAAGTGCAAAGGGCACGGCGCGAGTTTCCTTCCGACCCTACGCTCGAATCGCCTGTTGTTTTCAAATTTGACCCTTCGCAGTTGCCAATTCTGATTTATGGCGTTAGTGGCGAAAAAGACCCGATTAAATTGCGCACGATGCTGGACAACCAAATCGCGCCGCTTATTGAATCGGCGAATGGCGTAAGCGGCGTGGCGGTGAGCGGCGGCGCGGAAAAAGCCATCATGGTCGAAGTTGATCCCGAACGACTGCGCGCTCATAATCTATCGCTGCAAGATGTTTCTGATCGCATCGTCGAAGAAAACCTGAATGTGCCGGCTGGTATCGCGCAGCAAAGCCAGACTGAATACACCATTCGCAGCTTTGGCCTCTTTCGCTCGGTCGAAGAAATTTCTCAAATTCCAATCGGCATTTACAACGGGCAATCGGTCATGCTGGGCCAGGTCGCTAAAGTGCGCGATGCCAGCGAAGAGCGGCGCCTTTATACACGCTTAAACGGTGAGCCGTCCGCCGGCCTGATTGTTTCCAAGCAAAACGGCGCCAACACGGTGTCCACTTCGGAAGCCGTTACCGAAAAAATCCATCAAGCACAAAAGCTGTATCCTGATTTAACATTTCGCCTGGCTTACGATCAATCGCAGTTCATTGAGACTGCCGTGCATAACGTGCAGCACCACGCCATTATCGGCGGCATTTTAGCGGTTTTGATACTGCTGTTTTTCTTGCGTAACATCCGCAGCACTCTGGTCGTTGCGCTTTCGATTCCTATTTCGGTTGTTTCTACGTTCGCCTTGCTTTACGTCGGCGGCTTTTCTATCAACACCATGTCACTGGGTGGTTTGGCTTTAGCGGTTGGCCTGATTGTGGATGACGCGGTTGTGGTTTTGGAAAACATCTTTCGCCACATGGAGCGTGATAATCTCAGTGCGACTGAAGCCGCCATTGAGGGCACCAACGAAATCATGTCGGCGGTTGTGGCTTCGACTTTTACAGTTATTGTGGTGTTCTTGCCGCTACTCTTGATCAAAGGCCAAACGGGTCAGATGTTCGCGCAGTTTGCGCTTGTTGTTATCTTCTCGATTGCGGTTTCCCTATTAGATGCCACTTCCGTTGTGCCCATGCTGGCATCGCGCCTTATCAAAGACGAAGCGCATCACGAAAAAACGGCACCAAAGAATTTTTTAGAAAAGCAGTTCGCCCTGTGGGGCAAATGGTTAGATGCTTTGGATAACTCGTATCGCAACGGTTTGGTGTGGGCTTTGAAGCGACGCTGGCAGGTTATCGGCGCTGCCGTGGTGGCCAGTATCGCCAGCTTCTCGTTAGTGCCTTACATCGGTAGCGAACTGATGCCGGAAACCGACAGCGGCGACTTCCGCGTGCAAGTCAAAATGCCGGTTGGCACGGCCCTTGAAAAGACCAATTCAGTCATGCAGCAGATTGAGAAAACACTGGTCGAAAATCCCAATGTGCAAACGGCTTTTGCGGCGGCTGGCTCGAACCTTAGCATTCGCGGCACCACTACTTCGCTT
>DASWNL010000109.1:0-3550 GCA_036399215.1 Abditibacteriaceae bacterium | reverse complement strand
ATTCAACTCGGCGTTCGCTAAGTTTTTCGGCTCGTAAGGTGCGTTGTTTACGCCATCGGCCTTGGTTTGGCGATGAGCGAAATCAACTGTGGCAAAAAGGCCGCGCCGGATTTGATATTCGTAGCGCGCTCCAACGCCTTTAGCTTCCCAACGATTGAGAATGAGGAATGGCGCATTCGGCGCGGGCAATCCGGCGCCGAAACCCAGCGTGTCACCACCGCCAATCAAAGTGCTGCTGGCAGTGCTGCGAAAGGCGAACAACTTCAAAAAGCCGCGCCCGGCATAATGCTCGATGTCGCATTGCGTCAAGTTCAAGCGCTGCGGGGTGCCAAAGGGCAATGCGGCGCTTTGCGTGGCTATCAAAGTTTCCGTAGGTGCAAAGGTGGCCGAAGCAATGTCCGTTTCTCGTTGGTTGTAAGCCAGGCGCAACGTTGTGCGCGGCGCAATTTGATAATTGGCTAAAAGGGCAGGGGAAATTCGTGTTCGGTTGAGTGTGGCATTGACGGGATTAGCCGGTTGGCCGGGAATAGCGGTAAACCGGAACGTATCACGATCTAAATGCGAGGCACGCAGTTGGGCATTAAGCGACAGATCTTCATTCCAGCGCACAGCCCAGCGCGCATAGGCCAGCCAGACGCGGTTATCCTCGCCAGTTCGCACAAAACCAATGCCGTTGCCGATTGGCACGCGCAGTTCACGCCGCTCATCTATGTCAAAGCGCGTCCGCGCAAAGCCTAAAGTCAAAAGGCCGCGCCGGGCCGGGCTGCCCATCGCCTTATCAAAGCGCACTTCGGGCACAACGCCCATGCTGTCGAATAGTTGGCGTTGCGCGGGGATGCCGGTTGTCGGGTCAATGAAGGAGTTTAAGCCCAAATCGCGCGTGTCATTGCGCGATGAAAACGAGCGCAAGCCCGCCCATAGATGAGCGCCACCGGGCAAGCGATGACGCCCGGCGATTTGCGCTTCGTTGAAACGAAAGCGGCTGCGATCATCGGCATCGGGGCGGGCTAAAGAGCCAGCCAAACCACCACGCGCATTTTGATGATGCAGTGTCGCGTAAAGGTTGGTGCGCGGCTCTGGCACCCCTGTTAAAAAAGTTTCGGCGTCCAATAAGCGATTATCGGAATTAGCTCGCTCACCGTCGTCACGCCGCGCACGCACTTCGGTAAAAGCACGGAAAGTGCCGTCATTTTCTGTCACTCGGTTGGTGAAATTTAAGCCTAATAAATCTTCATCTCCAATAAACGGCGTGACTTCACTATTCACCCCACCGCGCAACAGAAGCCGCGCAAGAGCCGGGTCATGGAGAAAGGCTTGCGTAAAAGCATTGGCAACCGGGCGCAGGTCTGTGCCCGCTGTTTTGCGCGCTAACTGCGCTAAGGCTAAGGCGTTTTGCGGGTCAAAAGTCAATGCAGTGCGATATTCGCGTTCAGCCTGCGCTTCGAGACGGCTGAAATCATACGCTAAACCCAAAGTGGCGTGATAGGCGCCAACTATTGGCGCCAGTTGCACAGCACGACGGCCTGCCGCAATAGCTTCAGTGAGTTGATTATCGTAAAGCAGCGCCTGTGCCAGAGTATTGTTAAGCAGCGCACTGGCCGGTTGTTTTTGCAAAGCGGCGCGCAATCTCGTGGCGGCTGCCGCATAGTTGCCTTGTTCATAAAGAACTTCACCTAAAGCACCTTCGACTTCGCCGCGTGTATCATTTGGCAATCGTTCTTCTAAAAGCGCAACGGCTTCGCGTGGTCGTGCTGTCGCATTGAAAACGCGTGCTAAGGCCGAAGCCGCCGGTAGAAACTCAGGTGAGAGGCGTAAGGCTTCGCGCAGTTCAGTTTGCGCGTGCCGATAATCACGCCGCCCGGCATCGGCGATGCCCAAAAGATAGTGTGCCTGTGCTGATTGCGGATCAATCGCGACGGCGCGTGCGGCGGCATTTGAAGCCGCATCGGCATCGCCGCGTGCCAACAGCGATTGCGTCAAAATTAATTGGCTTGTTGCATCATCAGGCGCAAGAGCAGCAACGCGACGCGATGCGCGGGCAGCTTCCCCAGCTTGTCCGGCGAATAAAGCGACCGTTGCCAAGCTGCTTTGTGCGGTCAGAGAGTTGGGCGCGGTTTTGGTGGCTTGACGTGCGGCGTTCAAGGCGCCCTGCGTGTCATTTTGCGCGAGCAACGCCAGAGCCAGCCAACCATTGGCAACGCTGCTTGCTGGAGAATCGGCGTTGATAGCGCGCAATGTCGTAGCGGCGGTTTCCGGTTGCCCGCCGCGCAGTTGAGAGGCGCCTAAGGCAACGCGGGCATTAGCTTTTATTTCATCATTGGCGGCTAAGGCTAAAGCCTGTGTTGATAATCTTTCGGCTTCTGCCGGACGCGCGCGCGCCAATTCCAACCAGGCCAGGCCAACTAACAAGGCTGCATTATTTGGCGCAGAGCGAAACAAGGTTTCAGCTTCGTCTAAGCGGTCTAATTGCAAGAGCGTCCAGGCTAAACGCTCGCGTGTATTCTCATCGTTGGGCGCGTTTTGCGCGGCAGTTTGATAAATGGGTAGGGCGCCCGCGAAATTACGTTGATTAAACAGTTCATCGCCCGCCATACCGGCAAAAGTTTTTTCTCGTGGTAGGGAAGCACGGTCGAGATCAAGTGTCCATTCGATAAGAAGCCCCGGTGTTTGAATGGTAATTGGCGCAGTTGGCGCCTGGCCGGGGCGGGCAGTGCTTTGTTGCGAAGTAGCAACCAGAACGCGGCCAAAGGGATTGAAGAATTCGACTTCGCCTTCGATGACGGTCAGGGTGGTTGTGCCATCACCTTCAGCAACTTGCAGGAAGATTTCCGTGCCGCGCACACCTAAAGCCACGGTGCGCGTGCTCGCCGTATTGCCGGGACGCAGGCGCGCCCACAGTTCGCCTCCTAAAGCGCGAAACAGGCTGCTTTTGCCCGCGCCTTGAGGCGGGGTTATTTCTATAGTGGATTTTTCATTGAGCCGAACCGTCGCGCCATCGCTAAATAGCAGCGCCAGTTTGCCGCCGGGGCCGGTGCCGACCACGTCACCGGCAAAAAGCGATTTGCGCACCGTTAAAGGCACTGCTTGGGCCTTTCCTTTAGGGCGCACAAAAGTTTCGCCACGCGAGGTGCGAACTGTGGCAACCGGCGCGGCGCTGGCAGTTAAATGCACGCCCAAAACAAAAAAGAGAACGCCAAGCCAGCTCTTCAATAATTGGCTTTTCATAAAAAATTAGTTGTGTAATCAGCGCGCTGTAGGATGCCGCTCGAAGGCCGCAGAGTTGGTTAGCTGCGTGGTTCCGCTGCCGTTGATGTTAATAAGAAAAAGATCAAGATTGCCGTTTTGCAGCCCGGCATAAACTACGCGTTGGCCATCGGGTGTAAAGGCCGGATCAAACTCTTCGCCGGGTGTATTCGTCAGGCGCGTTTCGCCACTGCCATTGGCGTTCATCAGGTAAAGCTCCTGCTGCCCATCGCGGTTGGAAATGAAAACGATTTTGCTTCCATCGAAACTCACAGCCGGAGAGAACTGGCTGGAGGGCAAATTAGTG
>DASWNL010000108.1:0-4552 GCA_036399215.1 Abditibacteriaceae bacterium | reverse complement strand
TGATAAAGCCAGCCTCATCGGGCGTGCCTTCCACCGTTACTTCCAGGCCGTAATTGTGCCCATGCCCGGCCAGGTTAGAACATTTGCCGTAAAGCGTGGCGTTCTCCTCGTCGTTCAGCTCAGGCGAGCACAAGCGGTGCGCGGCGGCGAATTCATATTTGCGAGTTAGTCGCATGATTGTTGGTGTTTTTTCGATGAGCAGCCGTGACGACACTTGCAAAATCAGGCGGCTCAGGCTTCCTTCTTCGACCTGCGAGGGCAGGCGCTTCCATAGAAATTCTACAATGTTTTCCGCCGAGGGCGGCGCTTTTAGGATTTCATCGTTTCCGGTCAGCATGGCACAATCAAGCGGCGCGATGGCCTGCGCTAAAGCAGGTTTGACATCAGCGATGTTGACGACCATGCCGTTGTTTTCGGGCACGCTGCCATCGTAATATGCCGTTAGCACGCAGTCATAGCCGTGCGGCAAGCGTAAGCGTGGTGGCCAGTTTTCCAGCGGCGCCTGGCGGCCAACGGAGAAGTAAGCGCGCCTTGCGATGGAGACCTTGTCGGGTAGGTTCAATTTCATGAGATATTCATCGCTCGTAAGTTTGCCCCAATGCCATCGGCGCCCGCGTTTTTCCGGCGAAGCCCGCTAAAGTCAATAAGGTAATCACATACGGCAACATTAAAAACAGTGGTGCATAACCTGAGCCAACCAAGGCTTGCAACGAAAACTGGGCGCTTTCAGCGGCGCCAAATAAAAGCGCGGCACCAATGGCGCCTATTGGATTCCATCGTCCGAAAATCACAATCGCTAAGGCAATAAAACCGCGTCCTCCGGTCATGTTTTCCGCAAAAGAGTGCGTATGTGATTGCGACAAAAACGCGCCCGCCAGACCACACAGCGCGCCGTTGCACAGAGTTGCCAGCCAGCGCGTCGATTGCACATTTACTCCTGCTGTTTCTGCCGCTTGTGGATATTCGCCCACGGCGCGCAATTGCAGACCAATCTGAGTTCGACGCAGAAACCACCACAAGAACAGGGCTAATACGACGCCAAAAACGCCAAACAGAATCTGCGGCAACTCAACCGATTCGTAAGCCTGAAATTTTTCGATAAAGTAACGATGCCCTACGCCGGTTAAGCCCAGCGCCAGCAAATTGAGGCCCGTTCCAACTATAATGGCATCGGCGCGCCATGAAACGGCTATCAAAGCGAACACGGAAGCGAGTAGGACGCCGGCCACTATCGCCGCGAACAAGCCTATCCACGCACAATTCCAGTAAAATGAAGCCGCCGCGCCTGCAAAGGCGCCGACCAACATCAAGCCTTCAAGACCGATGTTCAAAACGCCTGCCCGTTCGCCGATAAGTTCGCCTAATGCTGCCAGCAATAGCGGCGCGGCCAGCGCCAGCGCTGTTAAAACAAATTGTTGAGCGATTTCGGAAGTCATTTTTGGGTGATTCTTTCCAATTCTTCAACAGCCAATTGGAGTTCAACTACTAAAGCGCGCAATCCCGCTGAGTCAGTTTCTTGAAGCGTTGCCACAAACTGATCGGATAGCGCACGATAATACCACAGCGTTTCGCGCCCGCCGGAAAAACGCTGCCATAACTCTTCTTGATGCGTGCGATAATCGGTTATGATGCTGCGAATATTATGAAACTTGTCCGCAGCCGAAACCAGACGAATCGAAGGCGCTAAATCACTATTGATGTGCGCGATGTAGGCTTCCTTGCGAGCGCGCCACGGTGGCTTTATACCGCTTTCATCGGGCACGCCATCGGTGCAGCCCTCCACAATCTCAGCCACGCGAGAGCCAAACTTCGCTTCTAATTCTTCTTTCGTCACGTGTTGGTCTTCAATAACATCGTGAAGCAACGCCCCAATGGCTTCGTCTTCGTCGCCACCATGCTCCAAAACTAACGAAGCCACGCCAAGCAGATGCGAAAGATAGGGAACACCGCTGCCTTTGCGGATTTGTTTGCGGTGCTTATCGGCGGCAAATAAAAGAGCGTCCTCGAAACGCGAAGTCAACATTGAGATTCCTTATTGAGATTTCTTAAGTGTCCTTTTTCAAGCGCGGCAAAAGCGCGGCGCAGCAAATCAAAACTCCAATGACTAAAGAAACGGTAACGGCGGGCACACCCGCATTGCGCTCCATCGCGCCACCGCCTGCACTCAAAATTCCAAAGAGCAGGGCCGATGGCAACACGCCCAACGGATTCAGATCGCCAAGCAAAGCCACCGCAATCGCCGTATAGCCATAACCCGGCGGATTCAATCCCAACTGCCTCGTCGCACCGGCGATTTCCATGGCGCCGCCCAATCCGGCTAAAGCGCCGCAAAGCGCCGTAGCAAATAGAACTTGTTTATCGGTTTCAATGCCTGCTGCCCTCGCCGCTAAGGGATTCACTCCTGATGCGCGGGCCAAAAAACCGCGTTCGCTACGAAACAAGAACCACCAGCAAAGCCCCGCGCACAGCAAAGCCAAAAATAAGCCAGCGTGCAGATTGGTATTTGCCATCAGCGAAGGCAACTGGGATCGTGATTGCATGGCATCGCTGAGCGGCTGCACGCCTTCTTTTTCTAAAAGCCACCCGCGTGCCCCACCCGGTTTATCGGGAATTTGCAGCGAAAACGCCACCAGTTGAATTGCCACATAGTTCAACATGATGGTGGTAATAATTTCCGGCGCGCCTCGTCGCAATTTCAGCCACCCGGCAAGGAATGACCATGAGGCACCAGCTAAGGCACCGCCAATTAAAACCAGAGGCCACGGCAGGGGGATTTTGGTGCCCAGAGCCGTTGCTATTAGAGCGCCCATGAGGAATTGTCCTTCGGCACCGATATTGAAAAAACCGGCGCGAAAGCCAATGACAACCGAAAGCCCGGTCAAAATTAGCGGTGTGGTTTTGGCCAGCGATTCCGCGATAGCGCGCGGTGATCCCAGTGCGCCATTTAATAAAGCTCGTGCCGCCAGCAACGGATTATCGCCGGTTAACCAAACAAAAGCTGCACACGTCAAAAGCGCGATAAAAAGAAGACCAAAACGCCAGATCAATGAGCGATAAAATGAAGACAGTTTCTTCATTCTTAATTCTCAATTCTCAATTCCTGCGCCCCGCCCATTAAAGCGCCGATAAGTTCGCGTGATGTGCCGGCAGGCAGCAGATCGTCGTTTGGTAAAAGCCGTCCTTCATAAAGCACGCCGATGCGGTCACTGAGATGCAGAACCTCATCGAGATCAGTTGAAATCAGCAAAACTGGTGTGCCTTCGTCGGCCACGCGCCGCAAATTTTTATGCACGGACTGCGCGGCGCCTACGTCCAGACCACGCGTGGGGTCGGCGGCAATTATTGCCGATGGCTCGAATGATAACGCCCTGGCGATCACCAATTTCTGTTGGTTGCCACCCGATAAACGCCGGGCTGAAGTTCTTTCCCCGCTAACCGGCGTGCGCACATCGAAGCGCTGCATCAAATCGCGTGTGAAAGCACGCAAAGCTTGCCAATTCAATTGAAGTTTTTGTTTAAACCGGCGGCGCGGCACAGGATGCAGCGCTAAATTTTCCGCCAGGTCAAAATCCAAAATCAAGCCCGTGCTTTGGCGGTCGGCAGGAATCAATCCCAATACGCCGCTGCCGGGCTTGCCATTCTCTTCCACTGCAAAGTGGCCGTTCTCTGGTGAACGGAGGTTGGACATGAGTTCTAAAAGTTCGCGCTGCCCGTTGCCATCCACGCCCGCAAGGCCAACGATTTCGCCGCCGCGCACCGTAAGATTTACATTTTGCAGTTGGCCGCCGCAGAGATTTTCGATTTTAAATTGTCGCGCGCCGATAGGTGATGCAGGAATTGTGCGCGGCTCATTTTGTTGGAGGTCGCGGCCCACCATTAAATTGGCTAACTCTGCTATCGAAGTTTGCTTTGTGTTTTTCTCGCCGGTGACTTTGCCATGCCGTAAAACCACGACACGGTCGCATAACTCCATGACTTCGTGCAGCTTATGCGACACGAAAACCAAAGCGCAATTCTGATCGCGCAGGCGACGCAAAACCGCGACAAGCTCCTGCACTTCGCCCGGTGTGAGATTGGCTGTTGGCTCATCTAAGAGCAGCAGTTTCGCGCTTTGATTAGCACCTCCTGCAAAAAGGGCTTTTAAAATCTCGACGCGCTGTTGTTCCCCGACGGATAAATCGCCGGCGCGGGCGTGAGGGTTAATTTTCCAACCCAACGAGCCTGCCCAACTCTCAATTCGCTCGGCCCAGAAAGCAGTATTGAAAATCGCGCCGCCTCCAGCGAAACCTCCGGCATACAAAGCGATGTTTTCTGCGACGGTAAAAACCGGCACCAGCATGAAGTGTTGATGCACCACGCCAATGCCCCTGCGTGTAGCGTCACGCGGCGAACGCAAATGCAAAGGCTGATTGTCGAATAAAAGCGTGCCCGCAGTTGGCACAATTTCGCCACCGACGATTTTGAGCAGCGTGCTTTTCCCAGCGCCGTTTTCGCCGAGTAATCCGACGATTTCACCGGGACGAACTGAGAAGTGAACATCCTGCAAAGCCTG
>DASWNL010000107.1:0-9299 GCA_036399215.1 Abditibacteriaceae bacterium | reverse complement strand
TAATTCCTTTTATCGCCGCGACAAGAACGGCACTTTGCAACCCGACCCAACGCCGGTTGCCGAACGAAGTGCTAAGGGCGGCTGGGATTTATGGAAGCAGCGCAAATATGCAGCGAACCTTTCAACCTACGATGATGATGTAACCTTTGCCGCCTTGCGCTTTTTAATGCGCCTGGATAGTGCGCTCAAATTCGCCGATGTCGAAATTCACGATGCCGCCCTTTATGGCTTGCAAGCTTTGCTTGGCACACAGTTTCCCAACGGCGCCTGGGCCACTAATTTTGATCGTTTTCCCACTACGCCACCGGATGAAAAATCGTATCCGCTTTTGCGCGCCGGCTTTCCTGAAACATGGCCGAGAAACTGGCCCAAAGATTTCACCGGCTGTTATGCGACCAACGATGAACTCATGTCACGCGCCATTGATACTTTGCTTTTGGCGCACACGGTTTATAAAGAACCAAAATACCTGGACGCAGCCAGACGCGCCGGCGACTTTTTGCTGTTAGCACAGTTGCCCGAACCGCAGCCAATTTGGGCGCAGCAATACAATGCGCAAATGCAGCCGGTCTGGAGCCGCGCTTTCGAGCCGACTGCCCTCACCAGCCGCGAATCGCAAGGCATCATGCGTTCGCTGATTACGCTTTATCGTGCTACAAGCGATAGGAAATATTTGGAGCCAATCCCGCGCGCTCTGGCTTATCTACGCCGCTCGTTACGCGCCGATGGCAAGTTGGCGCGCTTTTATGAAATCCGCACCAACAAGCCGCTTTACTTTTCGCGCGGCCCTAATGGGCAAGGCCATGTTCTTACTTACTCCGACGAAAATCTTGCCAGCAACTACGGCTTCATCATCGCGCCCGCAATAGATGCCATTGAGGCCGAGTATCAAGCCGCTTTAAAGGGAGAAAATTTGACCATGCCGCCTGCGCCGGGTAAGAATCAAATTCAAAAAATCATGGCCGCAATGGATGCGCGTGGCGCCTGGACAGAAGCCGGCACCATTCGTGATGCGCAGGGCCGCAAGCAATCGCCCCAGGGAGGCGTTATTCGCTCTCAGATTTTCATCGAAAACGTGCGCGCCCTTTGCGCTTATCTTCAATACTCAGGCGTATAGCTTGCTGTTTTCATCGGCATGAAAAAGCAAGCCAAAACTAAGGCACGCCGCGCTAAATTCGATTATTCGCTGGATTACAAAAACTTGAATCTGCGCGAGCAGCCGGAACTTTATCGCATTGGAATTGGCGAGCAAGGCGTGCTTTTGGTGGAGCCTTACAAAAGCGAAATTTTGCCGCACTGGCGCTTTGCCACGCCGCAACTGGCACGCGAATCATCACAAAAAATCTACGAGATGTTTCTGCAATACAAAACGCAAAACGACTTTATTGGCATGGACATGGCGCGCAAGTTTTTGCAAATGGGCATTACACGCAGTCGCCGTTACGCCAATCACAAAGGCGGCAAGAAATACGATGGCCCGGTTCCCAATGATAAGAAAGGCCAGAGCGGCGCGCATGGCCGCCAGGAACTGCCCAAAAGTCCCGAAGACCCGATTAAAGCCGAAAGTGCGCGCATTTTTCAAGAGAAATATTATCTAACGAAAAACGACGAGACTTATCAACGATGGGTGCAAGAGCACCGGGCTAAATATGAAGAAGAAAAATGAAAGGTAAATTTCCAAAAGAGAACTCATGACCAAGCAACTCATCCTCACCCTTATTGAAAATGGTCTTCAAGACCTCGAACGAACCACCCAGGCCGTGCCGGACGATAAATTAAATTGGAAGCCTTTGGATAATGGCCGAAATGTATTGGATTTATTGGGCGAGGCTGCGCAAACGCCGCTTTTAGTCGTGCACTTGCTGCAATCGCCCCAAACTTTCAATCCTTACGAACTGTTTCCAAAACTAACGCAAGAGCGCGCCGGTTGGACACGCGAGGAAACCTTTGAAAAGCTGCGAGCCAACACGCAGGCGGCACTGGAGGCCATTCGCGCTCTTCCCGATGAAGAATTAGAAAAGCCTTTCACTTTGCCGATAGGTGCTGCGGGCGATATGACTTTGCCGCTTGCCGCCTGGGTTCTCATGGCTTACCGCACCTTTGTTTCGCGCTTTGCACAAATCAATTACATCCAAACCCTTTACGGCGATTTTGAATTTCATTAATTTGCAAGCCATAAGAAATTCTATGGGCGCGGGCTTTAGCGCGTTTTATTTCTTCCAAAGAATAGGTGCTAAAGCCTGCCCTCTAAACAAAATCCCCAGCTTTTCAGAGCATCCAATTCTGAAAAACCAGATTACAATTAATCTACTATGATGTGGCGTGGGCGCAGCTAAACTTCTGTAATAATCTCAAGAGCAAAGGAACAAAAGTTTATGCCTAAGATGACCAACTGCAACCTGAACGGAAAATCCGTGACGGTTAATGAGGCACTACGCCTGCGCGATGATGCCCGATCTGGGAAAATTGCTAACCCTAACTTTGTATGTGATGAATGCCATCAACCTGTCAGGCCACACAAAACTGGAGGTCACGCCTCAGCCCACTTTGAGCATCTAGAGCGTAATCCCCAATGCTCACAAAGTGATGTAGCACGTAAGTAATCGCTACTAAACAATCACACGTTTCTCAACAAGGTGCTACATCAAGACATCTGCTGTTTCGCTCATTCTTCGCTGCATTCTTAGCGGCGGGTGGACTTGGCCTATAAGCATAATTGCGATGAACACGCTATATTTCAAAAGGCGCCCTGAAATTTTCAAACAGCGGGCGCTTTTTTATGCAAACCGTTCAACAACTTCTTCAAGAAAAAATAAATGCGGCACTTGGTGCTGTCGGTATAGATTTATCGGGCGTTTCGCCGGATGTTTTAGCCGTTGTGCCGTGCGCTAACTCGCAATTTGGCGATTACCAATTCAACGGCGCTTTGCCCTTAGCTAAAGCCCACAAAACCAATCCGCGCGCCTTAGCACAAAGCCTGTTGGAAAAGCTGGAAGTTGCTGATATTTCAGCCCCGCCGGAGATTGCCGGGCCGGGATTTATCAACTTTCGCCTGACGCGCGATTTTCTGGAAAAGGCAGCGGCGCAAGTTCTGGCCGATGAACGTTTGGGTGTGCCCCTTACTGCAACTCCGCGCACCGTCGTAGTGGATTATCCTTCGCCTAACGTCGCCAAGCCGCTGCATGTAGGGCACGTTCGCACTATGTTCATTGGCGATGCCATCGCACGTCTGCTGCGCTACGCCGGGCATAAAGTCATTGCTGATGATCACATTGGCGATTGGGGCACGCCGATTGGCATGGTTATCTGGGGCTGGCCGCGCTTTGGTGACGAAAACGCTTTCCAACAAAACGCGCTCGAAGAAATGGGCCGCGTTTATAAAATCGTCAAAGCGATGACCGGTGAAAAGCAAGACGGCAATTTAACTTCTCAGGCTAAAGAGACTTTGGCCTCTGTGCGCGAGGAAACTGCGAAACTGCATCAGGGTGATAAAGAAAATCTCGCCCTCTGGCAAATGCTGCGTGATGCCTCGCAGGTCGAAATCAATGAGGTTTATGAGCAACTCAGCATTAAAGTGGACGTGACTTTGGGCGAGAGCTTTTATCACGACCGTTTGGGTGCTATTGTCGATGATTTGAAAGCCAAAAACTTGGCTGTTGAAAGCGAAGGCGCTTTGATTGTGCCGTTTCAAGAGCCGCCGCATTTGCGAGATAAGCCGATGCTGGTGCAAAAAAGTGATGGCTCGTTTTTATATGCCACCACTGACTTAGCCACCATTCAATATCGCATGGAAACCTGGTCACCTGATGAAATGGTTTATGTGGTAGGCGCGCCGCAAAGCGATCACTTCCGCCAACTTTTCGCAGCCGCCAGGTTATGGGGCTTTGAAGATGCAAGTTTTAAACATATCTCTTTCGGCACGGTTTTAGGCGAAGATGGCACGCCCCTTAAATCACGCACCGGCGAATCGCCCAAACTCAGCGATTTACTGAATGAAGCCCAAAGCCGCGCCCGCGCTACGGCCAAAGAAAAGAATGCTGAACTCAGCGAAGAACAACTGGATGAAATTGGCCGCGTTATCGGCATCGGTGCTTTAAAATACGCCGACCTTTCACAGAACCGCGTGTCAGATTACGTTTTTTCGTGGGACAAAATGCTGGCCTTTCAAGGCAACAGCGCGCCGTATCTATTGAACGCTTATGTGCGGGTGCGCTCGATTTTTCGGCGCGCGAAAGAGCAAGGTATCGATTTCGATTTGGACGCACCGGCACAATTTCATTTTGAAGATGCGGCTGAACAAGAGCTGGCAAAATTCATCTTGCGTTTTCCGCTCGCTTTGGCAACCGCCGAAAGTGATTATCGCCTTAATGCCATAAGCGATTATCTATTTGAACTGGCGGGTAAATTTCATTCATTCTTTGAAGAGTGCCCGGTTCTCAAAAGCGAATCGCCCGTTCGCGAAAGCCGCCTGGCTTTATGTGAACTAACCGCGCGCGTATTAAAGCAAGGCTTGAATTTGCTGGGCATCGAAACCGTCGAGCAAATGTGACGGTAGTTAAGAGTTTTGAGTTAAGAGTTTTGAGTTCAACTCTTAACTCAAAACTCTTAACTCAAAACTATCAATGAAATTGATTGAGACTTCCCTGCCCGGCGTGGTGATTATCGAACCGCGCGTGTTTGAGGACGCGCGCGGTTTTTTCCTGGAGAGTTATCATCAGGAAAGATTTGCCGCGCTGGGCTTAGAGGCGCCTTTTGTGCAAGACAATCACGCGCGTTCCACGCGCGGCACGCTGCGCGGCTTGCATTATCAGTTGGCGCAGCCGCAAGGCAAATTATGCCGCGTCGTTCAGGGCGAAGTCTTCGATGTCGCCGTAGATATTCGAGGGGGTTCGCCCACCTTCGGGCAGTGGACAGGCGCGGTTTTATCCGATCAAAACAAACGGCAGATATGGGTGCCGCGCGGCTTTGCGCATGGTTACCTGGTGCTGTCGGAAAGCGCTGACTTTCTTTACAAGTGCGATGATTTTTACCGGGCCGACGACCAATACAGCGTTGCCTGGGATGACCCGCAAATCGGCATCACCTGGCCTCTTAACGGCTTAACGCAAAACGATTTGATTCTGGCTGAAAAAGATCGCAGCGCACCGCTGTTAAAAGATATTTTGCCCCAACATCTGCCTCCCTTTGCGGCTTCTCTTTAGCGGGCCGGCCCCATAAAAATTTGACTTCTGAAAAATATGCCTTACAATAGGGAAGCCACTTCCAGATAATCGAAAGGAAGCTTTCCTATGTCCGCCAAGTCTTTTCCCGATTTTCCTTCGCGGCCTCCGGTTGAGCCTACGGTTCCTTCTCCTGCTATTGTGCGCCTGCGCATGGGCGATTTGATTGCCGTGCGCGATTTTCCGGCTGTTATCCACGGCGGCGATGTGCGTTCGTTACGCTTCGATGACGAAAGCGACGAATTACGTGCCGCCCAAAGCGATTTCGTGGGCGGATACCTGGGTTTCGATGATCGCGCGCGGCACGCTCTTGGTGTTTTGCTGGCGGCCTTAGCGCGCCCCGAAAGTGGCGGCGCGTTTTTTGTGAACGGTGTTTTTGGGTCGGGCAAAAGCCATCTGCTGGGCCTGATGACTTTACTGGCCGATGGCATCGGGCATGAAGATTTCAAGCAAACGCATGGAGAACTCGCCTCGCTTTTGACGGCATTTTATCCTCGTTTTGTCTTGCACATTGCCTTGGATGAATATGATGCCGCGCATTTCTCGCTTGAAGATATTTTCTGGAAAGAAGCGCGCGCCGGGTGGATACAAAGCGGCTTCCTCATCGAAGAGTTACATTTGCCGGATAACGCTTCGCGCGCGGAAAAACTGATGGCCCTACAAGCCGCTTTAGCCGCGCGAGGGTTGAATGGAATGCTGCTTTGCTTCGATGAGCTATCGCTGTTTCTGGCAGCACGCGAGCATCACGCTTTGCAAGGCGATGCGTCGTTCTTGCAGTTCTTAGGACAACACGCCAGGCGGCATCCCTTAGTCGTTATCGGTGCGCTGCAAAAAACCGTTGAAGACGTTGGCGAACTGGAGGCCTACTCGCTTTCGCAGATTCGAGATCGCTACACGCTTTTGCCCTTATCGCTGGCCCATTTACCGTCGTTAATTGAGCAGCGCCTGATTCAGAAAAAGGATGCAGACGCCCTTCATAAGCTCAATCATGCCACTTTTGAAAATTTAACGCGCGCCTTGCCGCGCCTTGATTTCGGGCGCCAGGAATGGGATGCCCTGTATCCGTTTTATCCATCGGTTGTTTCGCTGCTGGAAGGCGCTGTAAGCCGCTTTTTCTCGCGCACGCGCTCGGCAGTTTTGTTTTGCGCCGAAAGCATTCGTTTGGAGGCCGAAGCGACGCGGCGCATCGGTGTGGACGAACTGTTTACTTATTTAGAGCCGGAATTGGACGAGCATCCTGATCTGCGTTCGCTGGCCGGTGTATGGCGCGAGTGGCAGGCTCCGGCACGCGAGTTGACCACTGATTCGCACGAAGCCGCTCATTTGCGTTTATTGATGCAGGCTCTGCTGCTTTTTAAAATCGCCGGGCAGTCACCAACCGTTGTGCAACTTACCAACGCTGCCGCTCTGGATGCCGGCTTGCCGGGCGAAGGTGACTACGAATATGTGCGCGTCCTACTCGAACGTTTGCGCACGCGCATTGGCTTTGTGGCAGTCGAACGCGCTGAAGACGCCGGTGATGCCTTAGCCGACCGCTATACCATTGATTTAGGCCTTCGCATCGGTGAAATGGCGCGGCGCCATGTGCGCGGCGTGCTGGAAACTTTGGATGCACAAGATGCGCGCATTAGTCACTATGTCTTAGCCTGTTGTCGCAACCATACCCTGCCCTTGGCTGGTCTGGAAACCAATCCCACTGCCCCGGTTTTATGGCGCAACACATCGCGGCATTTTGCTATCACGCTGCTGCACCACAGCAGCAGCGCCGCGAACATAGTGAATCGTGTGATGGCTTTGAGCCAATCGGGCCAGGAGGGTGAGGCGCTCTTACTTATCGCGCCGCCGTTTTCCAGTTTTGTGACGCAGGCCACGGCTTTGTTTGATGAAGTTTTGCGCGTGCTGGCCCAGGCCGAAACTCAGGCCGAAACTCAAACCAAGACTCAGCATAAAACCTCTAAGGATGTGCGTTGGCGTGGCGCCCTGGTTTTATGGACGCCGCGCACGCCAACCCGCGATGAGTGGGAAACGGCGCGTGAATCAACCGCTCAGCACTTGTTGGAAAGCGACCCGCAATTGTTAGATAACAAGCGAGGACGTGCCATTTTAGGTCATCTGAAAAACGGGGCGCCACAACGTGAAGCCGCACTGGCGCAAATCGCCACGCGCCTCTTCCGCGAAGGTAACATTGCTAACGGCAGCGGTTTGGCCGGGGGAGCCGGCGAAATAATATCTGGTGATAGCTGGGCTTCTACGCTGGAATCTATTGCTGAATTTGTCTTGCCCGGCGTCTTTCCGCGCTTTGAAAGTGTTGCTCCCACTTTGCGTGTTCTAACGCCATCGAATGCCGAAGCACTCTGCCTGGATATATTACGGCGCCCGGCCAACGCGCCTTATTTCGCACCAGTTTTGGAGCGTGCCGCACGGGCTATCGCTGAGCCTTTAGGAGTAGCGCGCAGCGAAGCCGGACGTTGGCGCATAAGTGAAGGCCGGGGCGATTTAATTAAAGAAGTTCTGCATCTATGTGAGGGTGGCGCGGCCTTAGCCCATATTGAAGCCACCTTTGCCAAAAGCGTCTGGGGCCTGGTGGCGGAGCAAACACATTTGGCAGTGTGCGCGCTTTTGCGAAGCGGTCAACTGGTCGCCACTGATGTGCGTGGACAAGTTTTAGCACCGGGACAAATCGGCATACCGCTTTCGCGAAGCGTGCGCACCCTTCGTCCCGGTCGTCTGGTTTCGGATGAAGCCTGGCCGCGCGTGCGAAAACTGGTGGTGTTGCTCAGCGGTGAACAACTGGGCGCACTGGGTTTTGCCGAGCAGCGTCATGCCCGTGCGCTTTTAACAGCATGGCGCGAAACAGCTTTATCGGAAACCGAACTGGCCCAGGCCCGCCTGCACCAACTGCGCCGCGTGTGTAACCAGACCACGGCGCAATGGCCGCGCAGCCGTGCCGTTTGGGAAGTTATCGAATCGCTTTTAGCAACGCTTTCTGCCGATGGCCCATCGGCGATTTTAGAGCGGGTCGCTGACTTGAATATCGAAACTATCGAACCAGCCTTAGCCGAATGGCGGCGCATTTTAACGCGCCTTGATGAATGCCACGTGGCATTGCTGGAAGCGCACGCCGCCCTCACCCATCCGGCGCTGAGCGTTCCGCCGGGGTTGCAGGCTGAGCGCGCCAAACTGCTGGCACGCTTTGATGCTGGCGAAGAGTTGCTCGAAGACGACGAATTAAGTGCTGACACAAAAGCCTGGCGCGCCGCCTACACGGCTCACTACCGCGAATGGCACGAAGTGCAACATGCCCCGGCGCGCTTTGCTCCTTATAAAAAAATCTTGGCCAGCGATAATTTGCGAGTCCTCGACAAATTAGCTCATTTAGCGGCCCGACCTTTTGCGCAAGGCACTCTTGTGCGCAGTGCCGCGCAAAATGAATGGGTTAAAGCCTGCCCGCAAAACGCTTCACTACCGCCCGGCGATGTTGTATGCCCGCACTGTCGCTTGCGTTGGGGCGAGCGCCTGAGTTTGCGCGACCCACGCGAAATTGAGCGCATTGGAGATGGCGCCTTGGCCTCCTTGCGTTTGGCATTGCGTGATAAAGCAACACACACGCGGTTGCAACGCAGTGAGAAAGGCCGCGAGATTTTGCAATGGAATGAAGCTGGCGATGGCGAAAGCGAATCGTTGCTTCAACTATTGGATGACGAAACTTTAAATCTGCTCGATGAAGCCTTGCGCCCGCGCCGCCAAGTTTCGCGCTCACGCCAGGCGCTGCTCGATGCTTTAGCCGCTTGCCATACGCACCTTGAATTTAGGGAAGCCTTCAATCAATGGCTCGATGCCGGCGAGGCTCTGACGGAACAAGACGAAATCGAACTTTTATAGGGGCTGTTTCAAAAGTTGACAGGTGTTAAGTGGCGTAACTTATAGATTCCACCTGCCCGCAAGCGGGTGGTGGAATCTATGAACAACAACTACATTTCTCTTTGGGGACTTTTAAAGGCTATTTCAAAAGTCTGTCCAAGCAAATGAGAGCTAAGGCTAAGAAACAGAAGCCACTGTAAACACTCAGATGAGATTCCC
>DASWNL010000106.1:0-4526 GCA_036399215.1 Abditibacteriaceae bacterium | reverse complement strand
TGGTTGGTGAGCGCAACAGCGATGAAGTCGAGAATGAAGCCTGGATGTTGTCGCAAGCGCAGATTTCGTAATACAAAGAAAGCCCGGCGAAGTTCGCCGGGCTTTCTTTGTAAGTATCATGGAGCAAGCGCATGAATATCTGGCGATGGAGTTTTTCCTCACTGGCCATATTGATGGTCGCACTTCTGAGCGGCTGTGGTGGCAGCCGTGAGTCGAATCTCATAGGTCAGTGGGGAGTCAGCCCTACCTTTGCTACCATGGGCATCATGAAAGGGACAGAGTCGGCGCCTTCGGCTGAAGCCGCAGCCAGTGCCGGAATTATGTTTGCCAGCATGAAAATAGACATTAAGGAAGATAAAACCTTTTCTTATTCCATGATGCCGATGAACATGACTGGCAACTGGACTTTCGATGAAGAAACCAGCCTGATAACTTTTAACATTACCAAAGTTGATCTTCCTCAAGCCGAAAAAGACAAAGGCACCAAACCACCATCCGAAACCATGACATTCGTAGGCAAGCTGGATGATGATAACTCGCGCATCACGGTGCAAATGGCACCAACCTGGACAGAACCCCCAAGTGGTGCAGCTATTCCCAACATGGCCGATACGAGCCGGGGCATTCCCTTTGTAAAACCATAAAACGAAACCCAAAACAAAAGCCCAGCGGTTATTCGCTGGGCTTTTGTTTTGATAGTTGTGCCGTCGCGCGCAGTGCAGAGGATCATCACTTGTGGCCCCTATCCGCTTGATGCAAAATTATTGATGGAGACTTCCATAATCGTATGAAGGTAAAATGTTAACAAATTACGTTGAAAACATTGATGATTGGAAGTCTTGGCAACAGGAATATCGTTACGGAGTGTTCCTGATCTTTCCACCTGATCCACCTCTCTCACAGGTAAACGCACTGCGGCAAAAGTATGCCTGGTCTCAATCATCAGAGTGCGACGCACATATCAGTCTTACCATCCCTCTGCCGCAACCATTAACTCACGACCATTGGCAAGAGTTACAATCTATTGCTTGCCGCATTGCAGCATTCCCCATTAGTTATGGGCCACTCAAAAATTATTTACCTCATCCTGGTGTTTGCCTTGCTATCGAACCGCAAGACAAACTTGATGCTCTTCGTGCAGATTTAGAGACTGCACTTTGTTTCAGCAGAGCAATTCCTCGGCGCTTTCCATTTTCAGCACATATGACAATTGCAGAGATGATTACCGTCGAGCAAACAAAAGTATTCATGCTCGACCTTGCCGATACTGCACCTAAAGGCACTTTCTCATGCACGCATGTCTCTTACGCTGTTCCCGATGCCAACTTTAGCTTTACTGAACGTGGGCGGCTACAGTTAGCAAATCGATAACAAAGTAAATGTCGCTCATTAACAACAGCACAACAGTGCGCTGCTCACCCGCAGCTTACAGTGGAGCGAAGAATGAGCGGAGCTGTAAGCTGCGGGTGAGCTTTGCATTAGGTGCCTTTTAAATTTTCCGGGTTCAAGCCTTCCAACTGGGGCAAAACGAAATGTCCATCTTTGCGAATGAGCTTGTTGTCGAAGTAAATCTCGCCGCCACCAAAATCAGGGCGTTGGATGCAAACCATATCCCAATGAACTTCGCTGCGGTTGCCGTTATCGGCAATTTCATAAGCCTGACCAGGCGTGAAATGAAAAGAACCAGCGATTTTCTCATCGAACAGAATATCGCGCATTGGTTTGGTGATATAAGGATTGAAACCAATGGCAAATTCACCGATATAACGCGCGCCTGCATCGCGATTTAGGGTTTCATTGAGCTTTTCCGAGTTACTTGAAGTCGCCTCGATAATCTTGCCCTTCTTAAATTTCAAACAGACATTCTCATGTGTCACACCCGATTCAATCGTCGGCGCATTAAAGGTGATCTGCCCTTCAACACTGGTTTTTACCGGAGCGGTGAAACATTCTCCATCAGGAATATTGCGTTCGCCAAAACAGGGAATGGCCGCAATATCTTTGATGGAAAACTTCAAATCCGTGCCCGGCCCGGTGATATGCACGCGATTGGTTTTTTCCATCAGTTCCACAAGCGGTTCACAGGCTCTTGCCATCTTAGCGTAGTCCATGGTGCAAACCTCGAAGAAGAAGTTTTCAAACGCTTCGGTTGACATTTGCGCGTCCTGCGCCATCGAAGGCGATGGATAACGCAGCACCACCCAACGCGTGTGATTGACGCGCTGTAACAAGACGGGATGGCCCCAATCCTTAGCGTAGGTTTTCATTTTCTCCGGCGGCACGTCGGCTAATTCCGCTGTGTTATTGGCACCGCGCACCGCGATGTAAGCATCAGCCAATTTGGTCTGCTGCATAGCCACTTTGCCGTTGGTCTTGGCCGTTTTTTCAGTCATGCCATTCATCAAAGCACGCGTGACCTGCGATTGCCGCACATTTACCATCGGCGTGGCGCCTTTGGCTTGCACGGCTTTAATAAGGGCGATTGTCATCGCTTCGGGCACGTCGAAGGCTTCAATTAAAACGGTATCTTTCTTGGTGAGTTGACACGAGTGCGACACCAAAACATCAGCTAATTTTTCAAGGCGAGGGTCTTGCATAGTTTCCTTTTCACTATATTAGTGATTTATTCATGAGCTAATTCTAAAACGGTCTGCGCTAAGGTTTCAGCGGCATTTGGCCTGGCTAAAGTTTGGGCAGCGGCGCTCATGTTCGCCAATCGCGCGCCGTCTTTCAACAATGGCGGCAACTCTTCCAAAAGTCTGGCCGCATTGCATTCACTTTGCTTGATAATCTTGGCTGCCCCTACTCTTTCACCCATTTGCGCGTTGCGCGTTTGCTCATCGCCGCCGGTCGGCACAAGCGGAACATAAACAGCCGGTTTGCCCAACACGCATAGTTCAGAAACAGTGCCCGCGCCAGCACGGCTTAAAACCAAATCAGCCCAGGCAAAGACATGGTTAATCTCCTCGCGAACATAGTTCGTGAAACGATAGCGCCCGGCCAACTCTGATGGCAACTTCTGAACAGCCTTTTCTAAACGATCATAATCCTGCTCTTGTCCATCTGGTTGCTTACCGCACTGATGAACAATGCGACATGCTTTTAATAATTCGGGCAACGCTTCCTCAACGGCGCGATTAATAAGACGGGAACCCTGGCTGCCTCCTGTTATATAAAGTCCCGGCAAATCTTCATCGGGGAAGTTGTAAAACCGATTGGCTTCGTTTTTATTGCCGTTAAAAATTTGAGGCCGCACAGGATTACCAGTGACAAAAGCCTTACTTTGTAAATGGAGCGATAAATCCGGCATTGCACTTTCCCAGCTTAGTGCGATTTTTGTGGCACAACGCGCCGCGATGCGGTTGGCAAGTCCGACTTGCACGGTTTGCTCGTGAATAAGAATGGGAATACGAAGCAAGCGAGCGGCCATGACCGGCGGCACACTGACATAACCGCCAGTCGAGAAAATCACATCGGGGCGAAAGCGCCGCACAATGCCCATAGCCTGCAAAACGCCAAGAGGCACACGTCCGGCATCGGTAAAGTTCTGCCACGAAAAATAGCGGCGCAGTTTGCCGGTTTCAACGCCCGCGAAATCAATTCCCGCGCGCGTCACCTGTTCTTCTTCCAGGCCGCGCCGCCCACCCAAATATAAAAACTGCGGCGCTAATTTTTGCGCTGGCGCTATTTGTTGAATGGTTTGAATAACCGCCAGCGCCGGGCTAATATGCCCGGCACTGCCGCCGCCTGTGACTAAGATGCGAATCGGTTTCAATATCTTATTTCAAATTCCACGCCGGTTGTCCCGCGAAATGGCATCGTGCGGGTTGGGCACCACGACTTTCCAGCGCCGGCATGGTGTCGCAGATTTCCTGGCGCAAAGGACAACGAGTTTTAAAGCGGCAGCCGCTTGGCCACTGTCCGGGCGAAGGCACAACACCGGGAATGGGAAGCGGCATGGAATCGCTGTCAAGGCGCGGTGTTGCCAGTAAAAGCCCCTGCGTGTAAGGATGCTGTGGATGCGCGAAAATCTCCTCCACAGTGCCGGTTTCAACGATTTGCCCGGCATACATTACAGCGACGCGTTGCGCGACCTGCGCCACCACGCCCAGGTCGTGCGTAATGAGCAACATCGCTGTTTGCGAGGCACTGGATAATTCACGTAACAGTTCAAGAATCTGCGCTTGAACAGAAACATCTAAGGCCGTTGTTGGCTCATCGGCGATGATTAACTTTGGCTCGCAGGCAATAGCTGCCGCAATCATCACACGCTGGCGCTGGCCGCCGGACATTTGATGAGGATAATCGTCCACGCGCTTTTCCGGCTGCGGAATGCCCACGCGCCGCAAGGTTTCAATCGCCGCCTGGCGCGCCGCGATTTTGCTCAGGTTTTTGTGGCGCATCAAGACTTCGATAATCGGCACACCGACTGGCAAAAGTGGGTTAAGTGCTGCCAGAGGGTCTTGCCAGATAACGCTAATCTCGCCACCGCGCAAATCATCTAACTGGCTTTCAGAAAGAGTCGT
>DASWNL010000105.1:0-14745 GCA_036399215.1 Abditibacteriaceae bacterium | reverse complement strand
TGGCGAAGGCAAATGGTTACGATAATACCAAGGCTGGCGTCAAGGTTATTACAACCTATCCAGCGCCAGGCTATGCCAATGCATATATGGTAACGGTCAGCCGCAGCGAACCACTGTTTTTCGCACGTATTTTCGGATTGCGAGATCGTCCGGTCACCAGTTCGGCAATTGCTGATTTCCTCACCTCTACCGATGCGCAAATCGGCATCGGCAGTTACGGGCAACCGGATGGCCCAACTAACCTGGCGGTTTTCGGCCCACAGGCGCTTTATAGCTACGGTGATTTCAAAAGCACCATGTTTTTGGATGACGGAACGACAAATGATAATTATGATGGTAACGGCTACAATTTCACCGTCAATGTGCCGAACACCTATACCGATACGGTGCTGGAAATCTACGACCCCGATTGCCATAATGCCGGTGGAGAACGCTTCGTAGAGCAGGGTGTTCGGATTGACGAATTGCGCAAGCCTTACAACCAGAATCAAGGCGGCGCGATTGAGCCTTCAGATATCACAACCACGCGTTACCGGCTTTATCATGACCCGACAGGCAAGGGCAATCCTGCTGAACTTAAACTCATTGATGAGAAGTCGTATGGCGATGACGCTTCAACAGATATGCAGTGGGCGCCGGCTTTTACCTTCAATCGTGCTAATTATGTGGGCGGCAAGTTTCTGCTGAATGTCACCACCACTTCCGGCTCCAGCGAAAACGCTTTCAACTTGCGCGCTAAGGAAGCGGGGGTCGAATTCAAACCAGATAATGGCACTTCGATTACTGCTGATGGTCGCGTGCCCTTGAACTTTAATGCCACCGCTCAGACGACAATTACTCTTGGAGAAATTCCTCAATCGGCAGCAGGCAAGCAGTTAACAATTCGCAAGTTTGATACGGATGTGGGCAGCAAAGAAGTCTATTATACCTACACCGATGCCAACGGGAAGGTCAGCGAGCCGTATCGAGGTCAGCTTTCCAACGACGGCGAATTTCATACCGATACCATTGCTTTAGACAATAGCTATCCCGGTGGAACATGGAGCGCAACGTATCTTGCCGGGGCCAATGATACTTCGGTTTGGGAGATGGCTTACGAAGGCGCCTCTGGCAAGCCTGGGCCTATCAAACTGGTGAAGTAAGCACACTCTAAAATAGCAAAAGACCGCAGAGATTTTCTGCGGTCTTTTTGTTTCTTTTGGTTTGTGCTTTTGAGCCACGCACGTTTTCGGTAAAATAAAGGACGTGCTCCCGGCATCTACTAACGCATCGCCCAAAGCGTCCAACGTGCGACGCAACTCTTCGACAGATCGCTTTCTCACTGCTCTGGTTCTGGTTTCGATGCTTTACACGTTGCTGCTCGGTTGGGGCTTGCTTTATCGCATCGTGCCGTTTCAACTTGCCTACCTGCTGATGGCCTTGCCCTGCATGGCTCCAGTGATATGGTATGCCTACGGTTTTTTGCGCGTAACCGATGCCACTCAAGATTTTGGCTTGTTGCTCTCGGCCTTAGGTTGGGGCTGCATCCTGATTGCGTTATTAGCCAAACATGTCGCGTTAATTGGTGATTTACGCGCCCATCAAGCAGGCACTCTGGTTGAAAAGTTCGGCCAATCACAAACGGCGACGATTTTTCTGACCCTCGGCGTGTTGTCTTTGTTGAGCGGCGCCTTCATCTCAGCGCGCGCTTGGATGCTCGCCGCACGACGCGGCGAAATTGAATAGGATTTAGGTTCTAATTATGGCCGCTCTTGATATTGATGGTTTGTTGACATTTGCAACACAACAGAACTGCTCGGATGTGTTTTTCAAAGAAGACGCCCCCCCGGTTTTGCGTTTAAACGGCTCAATCCGCAAGTTGGATATGCCGCCGCTCACGGCTGAGGACTTGGAACAAGTGGCACAGCATGTCATGCCGCCTAAACGCTGGCAGGAGTTCTTAGAGCATCCCGACCACGACTGCGCTTACATCATTCCCAATATAGCGCGCTTTCGCGTCAATGTTTATCGCCAGCGCGGCTCAGTCGCGCTTTGCCTGCGCGTAGTGCAATTGAAAATTCGCACCTTTCAAGAACTGGGCTTGCCCGAAGTCGTCGCCGATTTCACACGCCCTCACGATGGGCTTGTGCTGGTAACCGGCCCAACGGGTTCGGGGAAATCTACGACCTTAGCCGCGATGATTGACCTTTACAATCAGGAGAAGCGCGGCCATATCGTTACCATCGAAGACCCGATTGAATATGTGCATCCCGACAAAGGCTGCATCGTTTCCCAGCGCGAAGTGGGTCTTGATACCAACAAGTTCGGCGATGCCTTGCGCGCCGCCTTGCGCGAAGCCCCCGATTTGATTCTGGTTGGAGAGTTGCGCGACCAGGAAACCATGCAGATCTGCTTGCAAGCGGCGGAAACCGGCCACCTGGTTTTCTCGACATTGCACACCGCCAGCGCGGCGGAATCACTGGAACGTATTCTTTCAATGTTCCAACCCCACGAAAAAGACCTGGTGCAACAGCGTTTAGCGAAAACTCTGCGCGGCATCTTATCTCAAAAGTTAGTGCCAACAATAGATGGCAAAGGCCGCAAATGCGCCATTGAAATTCTTAATGTTTCGCCCACTGTTGCGCAATATCTGGAAGAAGGCCGTTCCAGCGCGATTTATCAGGCGATTCAGGAAGGCGCCTCGCAATGGAAGATGCAGACCATGAACATGGCGCTGGATGCTTACTATAAGCAAGGCGTGATTTCCGAAGAAGTGGCTCTGGAAAACGCCGGCAAACGCTCCGAACTGCGCCAGATGCTGCGGCGCACGGCTGATTAATTTTGAATTTTTAATTTTCAATTTTTAATAGAAGAGCCAGCCGCTGATTCAAAATTAAAAATTCAAAATTAAAAATTCTCCCAAAGGGAGAGACTATGGCTCAAATTGATGCGTTGATTAACTCGATGGTGCAAAGCCATGTGCAAAGGGCACTGATTGTCAACGACAAGCCGATGCACCTTTACATGGAGGGCGGCCAGGAAAAAGCCGGCCCTGCCATTCCCGGCGCGCAGCTTCAACAAGTCGTGTCCGAAATCACGCCCGATGGAATGAAAGGCCAGTTGGGGCAAGATGGCGGCTTTCAGTTTCCCTATCAATCGCCCCATGGCGCTTTTGAAATCGGCGTTGGACGCTCCAATGGTAGCCTGCAAGTGACAATTACAGCCGCTGGTTCTGCTACTACCTCTGCTACAGCCGCGTCCGGCTCACAAAACGGCCATTCATCTGCGCCCGAACCGCCCCAAGCCGACGCGCCACCAGTGGCAGCACCTGCTGCTCCCGCTACTTCTCCAGCTACACCCGGTGGTGGCAAGCGCGTGCCGCATATTGATGAATTGTTTCATCTGATGAACGACATGGAAGCCAGTGACTTGCATTTGTCTTCCGATGAATATCCGATGGTGCGCCAGCATGGCATGATGAAGCAGTTGACACAGTATGAGATCAGCTCACCGCAATACTTGAAACAATTGCTGTGGGCCATCGCGCCTGAACGCAACAAAGAAGAATGGGAAAGCGACCGCGACAGTGACTTTGCCTACGAAGTGCCCGGCCTCGCGCGCTTTCGCTGCAACTATTTTGAAGACCGCAAAGGCATCGGAGCCGTTTTTCGTTTGATTCCTTCTAAGGTTCTAACAGCGCAGCAACTTAACCTCAAGCAGTCTATTCTCGACTTGTGCTTTTTATCCAAAGGTCTGGTTGTTGTGACCGGCCCAACGGGTTCGGGAAAATCTACGACCTTAGCCGCGATGATTGACTTCATCAACAAAAACCGCGACGAGCATATCATTACTATCGAAGACCCGGTTGAATTTGTGCATAACAACATCAAGTGCTTAATCAACCAGCGCGAAGTGCATGTTCATACCGAATCGTTCAAACGCGCCCTACGTGCTGCTCTGCGCGAAGACCCGGACATTGTGCTTGTGGGTGAAATGCGTGACCTGGAAACTATCGCCATTGCCATTGAAACGGCGGAAACCGGCCACTTAGTTTTCGGCACTTTGCACACCACAACCGCGCCCTCCACGGTTGACCGTATCATTGACCAATTTCCTGCCGACCAACAAGAGCAGATTCGCGTTATGCTTTCCGAATCGCTCAAAGGCGTTATCGCGCAAACGCTGCTACGCACAACAGACGGCAAACGCGTAGCCGCCAACGAGATTCTGTTGATTCCACCGGCTGTTTCTAACCTCATTCGTGAAGGAAAAACCTTCCAACTGCCCTCGCAGATGCAAATCGGTAAGAAAATGGGCATGGTGACGATGAATGACGCGATTATGGAGTTCGTAAAAGCCGGACGCGTCTCAGCCCATGAAGGCTACGTCAAATCAACCAGTAAAGCCGAATTGCTTGATTCTTATCGCGCCAATGATATTGAATACGAACCCGGCGAAGGCGATAAAACCGCGCATTGATTAAATAGACTTGGGTTAAACAAAGGGCTTCCGAAATATTTCGGAAGCCCTTTGTGTTGGATACATTAAGGAGTTACGACAGGCTTTGGCTCAGAAAACGACTTCAGATAGCGCTTCGCTTCATCACTGACTGTTTGGTTCTTGTCGCGCGCCATCTCTTGCAATAGAGGAATGGCCTGCGACGCCTTGAGGCGCCCTATGGCCTGGACGACAGTTAAACGGACACTACTAGAAGCATCGTGACGTTGCTCTATCAAAAAAGGCAGCGCCGCTGGATGGGGGCTTTGGGAAAGGCTCACTGCCGCCGCGTGGCGTATGAGACCGGCTAACTGCTTGGCACTTTCGGGCGTGGCGGCATTAGCGATGTCTTTGCCGTGCGTTTCCAAGCCTTTTTTCAATCCGCCAAGTGCCTCCTGGGTATTGAATCGCGCTAAAACCCGTAGCGCTTTGTATTTTAAGTTGTAGTTCCTCTGGTCAAGTGTCTTCAAAAAATAGGGAATCACACGTTCATCGTCAATGGCCGACAATTGGTAAGCGGCGGCTTCGGCTTTTTCAATATCGACGCCGAGGATGGTTTCGCCCAAAGCCGAAATTAGCATGCCCATTTTTTCATAATCTTGCGGCACAATTTCAATCTTCGTGCTGGCTTGCGCCTCGACAGCAGTGGTCTTATCATTGACATCCCAGGGCTGCTTATACTTGCCGAGCCTCAAAGTCCTTTTAGCGACAATATCGTAAGTGCCGGGTTCTTTAATAGTTGCCCAATGGGCAAGGAACAGCTTAAACGTGTAGCTGCCTTTAGCCGGAATTTTCTGCGGCCCCAATAAACCGCCGAAATTCCCACCTTCGTTGGGTTGAGGAACACTTTTGCCTGTCGCATCCGAAACCGTCACGGAAAAGCTCGATGGTCTGCTTAAAGCGTTTCTGTAATCGCCGCCTACAATCACCTGCAAATCTTGCGCAGAGTGATTTTGCGCAATAAAAGAAAGATAAGCCGGCTCACCCAGCATAATACTCGGCTTTTCCGGCACAAGCGTCACTTCAATCTGGTGTCCATCTGCCGTGTAAATTTCAGCGGCTGCCCACGAAGTCTGCAAAAACAAAAAAGCGCAAGTCAAAACAGGCACAATACTTCGAATTATTTTTATTTTGCATCATCCTTTTTGAATTGGCGCGGATTGGAAAGAAAAGGTGGAGGTGCATCTATGCCGAAAAGCTGCGGCTTGTCTTGCGCGGATTTGTCGGCGTTGGGCACCAGATGCTTGAAGACATAATCGAAGCGCAAGGAGCATTGTAGGCGGCGCTGGCCTTTGGAATCTATCTTTGGATTCAGCGTCATTAGCGCTTCAGTAAACGGCTTGGCGCGCTTAATTTTCGAGGCTTCTAAAGCCGCTTGCCGATGTGGCAAATCGCGGTTTTTGACAACGGCATCCAGGTTTTCCAAATCTTCTTTTTTAATCGGCTCAAACAGTTTGTGCCACTCTTCAGGTGTGAGAACCGGCGCCACGATATTGACTACACGCTTGCGATTGCCTTCCTGCTTCCAGTAACCGATGATGATCATGAACTTTTCATCAATCGAGAATTGCCGAATGGCATCGCCTAAATCAACCGAAGTGCCGTATTTGGTGAATTTAATCGAAACCGGCAGGCCGCCGTATTTTTTGTTGGCTTCCTTAGTAACATCCCATTCTTGCGTGTAATTCTCGACTCGATAACCATCGAAAAAGGTGTCTTGCACCCAGCGTTCCCACTGATAGCCATGACTTTGCACTTCCGCCGCGTGCAGCGGGAAGCAAAACAGCAAAGCGAAAAATAAGCAGCGAAACATTTTTTCTCCTAAAACTTCGGTGCTTCTTTAGCGGCGCCGGTGGCTTGAAAATACGGCTTCTGTGCAGGAAAACCTAAGATTGGGCGAAACACGACAACGGGAAAAGCACCCGCCGTGCGATTGTAGTTTTGCACGGCTTCGTTATAGCGTTTCCTCTCGACAGAAATACGATTTTCCGCGCCGGCCATTTCATCGCTCAGGCGCACAAAAAGCGGCCCACTGCCTTCATCACGCAACGATTCCAGGGCCTGGCGCATGGCGCCTGACAGTTGATTTTCGGCTTGCATTTTTTGCTCGAAACTGGGTGCACCTTGTGCCTGTTTTTGCAGTTGCGAGAGTGTGGAAAAAGTTTGTTTTTCGTGTGCTGCCGCCGCCTTAGAAGCCGCTATTAAATTGGGAATCAAGTTATGGCGCCGTTCCAGGACAGTTTCGAGATTGGCTTGCTTGGCGTCCACTTCGCTGGCTTTGCTGTTAAGCGATGAATAGGAAATTATGCCAAACAAGCCGATGACAAGAGCAACTGGCACGGCGGCCTTTTTGAGCAGCTTTTGGCGCGCGACTTTTTGCTGCTCGGCTTCGATTTGCTGCGCCTTGAGTGATTTTTCTTCCTTGCGCAACTCTTCGACAGCCTGGCGCACATATTTTGTATCAATACCGGCGCGCCCGGCACTGCGTTCAAGGGCCGAGCGATCTAAATTATCATCCGGGTTGCGAAAAGCATCCCCACTTTGCAGTTGTGCGGCGCGCTCGTAAACCTGCTCCAACTCAGCGGGCGAGTAATTTTCATCCGAAAAATCGGTTGGGTTTTGTGGTTTTTGTTGCGGATTTTGCATAATCGAAAATTCAATTTACCAGCCGGTTTCGCCTCCGCCGCCGCCCGAACTGCCACCGCCGAAATCGCTGCTTGAACTGGAGAAACCCGAATCACTTGAACTTGAGGAACTGCTTGAACTACCTGAACCCCAGGAGCCACCCCACGACGAATCACTTGAGGAGCCGTAATGATGTGAGCCGCCTGACACGATGATAACTTCGCGCTGCAAGCGGGGCAATGTCTCTGTTGTTTGTTCGTGGTGGCCGCAACTCGGATACTCGCAACTGCGCGTTGTTTCGCGCAGGCCATTGCTATGGTAGGTCGCTTGCCGCACGGTTTCCGAAGTGACTTTCAGAGTGTAGTGGTGACAGCGTGGGCACTCTTTGACGTTACTCATCCAACGCGCGCTACGCTCGATATGACAAACGCCGCACCCATTACACTCCCAGACTTTGTAATCCAGGCCGCCGAGGCGTTCTTCAAACTGCTGGTCGGACGAAAGAAACTTGTCTTCGGCTTGTTCATCCAAGCGGCGCATTTCGCGCCCGCATTTAGAGCATTTACGCGAAGCCAGTTGCTTGAGCACAGCAAAGCCACCCCATCCTAAAATCCCGATGCCCAGCGGCACCATCGCCAGCATGAACAAGCCTAAAACTAAGTCGAACGGGCTGGAGTCTCGCGGGCTTCGCGAATTATAAGGCCGGTCAAATTCCGGTTGGTTGGAGATTGGCGGGCTATATTGTGGTGCCGTTTGCGGTGCCGAACGATGCACCGGCTCAGGATTAGATGTTGCCGGATTGCCTTGCGAGTTATTGGTTGCCGGTAACGTGCCACCCAACACCTGAATGTATTCGCGGGTTAGAGCCAACAAGCCGCCGCCGAAATTGCCTTGTTTGAACTGCGGCACAGCGATTTCACGGGCTAAGGCCATCGCTTTGCCATCGGGTAGTTCGCCTTCGACGCCGTAACCGGTTTCAACAGCAAGGCGGCGATTCTCCATGACCAGCAAAACCAACACGCCGTTATCTTTGCCGCGTTTGCCAATTCCCCAGTGGTTGAATAATTCCGTCGCAAACTCTTTGGCTACTTCGCCCCCTGTGTTTTGCACAGTCACAACGGCGATTTCTCCACTGGTTTGGTTTTTAAAGCTCTCAATAGCGCGATTGATCTGCGTTTCGTGCACCGCATCTATAACATTGGCGTTGTCACTCACCCAACTGCGATTGGTGCGCAACGGGTTGGGAATAGATTGAACCGTTTCAGCGCCTGAGGGCAAAACGCCAAAGAGCAAAGCGCAAAACAGAATAACCGCAAGATTCTTTTTCATTCTCGCAAGCTCTTTTCGATAGCAGCGATTTCTTCGGTGTCCAGTTTGCGAATGCGAATATCGCGCAGTTCGCCGCCGGTTTTCCAGGTGGCAAAACCAAGTGGCAACGACGGCTCCACGCTCCAGCGAATCGAAAATTCCTTCTCCATCGTAAGCAAGTCAATCACTTTTTCTTCGTCAATCCAGGCTTCGATTTTCAGCCTGGAAACGCGTAATCTGAGGCGATACCAACGCTGGTCTTCAAACTCCATGGTGCGCGTGGTTTCGTTCTCGACAGCAGCAAAACCGTTGACATTAGAAAGCCCGACTACCATGCCGCCCCAGCCGCCAACAATCCAGGAAACCGGCTTGTCATCGTAAGGAAAAGTCAGGCCGGTAAAGAAATCGTTGCCTTCAACGCGACGCGCATCAAAGCTGATCTCATAGTTCTGGCGCGGCAGTTTTTCTTTATCGTAATCGGGCCAGTTGACGCCGGTCATGTCATCGCCGACCCCCAAACGCAGCACGCCGTTTTCAATCGTCACTTTGCCCTGCCCGGTGTATTTCGACTCGCTCGCACCATGCTTTAGCTTGTTATCAAAGAGCCAATCCCACCCATTCTCCGGCACTTTCCACTCGCCAAGTTTGGTCGGTTCGCCTTTTTTGGCATCGGCTTCCAACGCGGGCGCGAAGGGAATGGTGAACCACTTTTGCCCCTGCTGATGAAAAACATCCAATGCGTAATTGCCAGGCACAAGATTCTTCAAAACAAAAATCCCGTTTTCGTCCGTTCGCGTTGAAGAATATGCGTGCTTAGCGCCAAAGGCGATTTTATCAACGGTTTCCAGGGCCAAAAGAGCCGCCGCCGGGCTACCCGCTTTGATGTCTGCGGCCATATCATAAGAAAGCGCCTGCTGGGTGCCGCTTTGCACCGAAACCAGGCAACCAACTGCCGGCTTGCCATCCGATAGCAAGATGCGTCCTTGTATTACAGCGATGGGCGGCACTTTTAAATCCCAGGTTACTGCGCCTTCGGCATCCGCGCGCACAGCTAACCCGTGCCAAACTTTGCCTGGAAGCGCCGTCTTAACCTCCGCTTTGCTACTGGGCCACAAATGCAGTGAGTAGAGGCCCGGCTCTAAGGCAAGCGGCTTTGCTTGCCCATTTTCCACCGTGCCTTTTCGATAAAGGTTCTTTGGCCCGGCAACAGAAAACGTATGGTTGCCTTCCAAGACTGCTCCATCCGCATTTTTTAGAGTGATGGTCACATCGCGTGGCGCAGCAAAACAAGGCACAGCTAACAACAAAACGAAAAACAAATTTCTCATATTTCAACCATAAGGCAAACTTTAATTGAGAAAGGGCTTTGTCATTCTGAGTCCTGCCCAGAGGGCGCCCTCTGGGCAGGACTCAGAATGACAAAGCCCATAATATTCCTGCGTCAAAAGGTCGCGCTCTTTCTCATCGGCCAACAGATAAGCGATGATGCGGCTGCGCGCGTTGCGACGGCCATCGTCGGTGCTTTCGGCCATCATTTCCAGAGCGCGCACCGGGTCAAGAGCAACCATCGCGCCGATTAGTTGATAATGTGACCAACGATTGTTGCGGTTTTGCTCGTCTTTGCCTGGACGCGCTTCAGGCCAGGTAGTTTCCAACCGCAAGCGCGCTAAGTCCGGGTTAAGTCCGGCGCGATAAAAAGCGTAGTCGGCTTTTTCGCTGTAATCGCGATACGCTTGCTGTTGGTTTTGCGTTTCGCTTTGTTTGAGGCGATCATCAGCCTTTTGCCAGAGTTTGGCGGCCAATTCCTTGTCAAACTTTTCGGTCATCAGGGCGAAACCAGCCATGGTGCCGGTTGTGTGCCACCCTACTTCTCCAGCCGCCGGTTTAAGGGCCTGCTTTGCAACATCCAATTTGCCGGCACGCAGAGCCGAACGCGCGATGCGCCCTCGCAAGTCCCAGTCAATACTTTTGCTTTTTTCCGTCGCAGCTAAAGCGCCTTCGGGGTCGTTTTGCGCCTGGGCCTGGAGAATTTCGGTTTCGGCGCGTTCGCTGGGTAGTTGCTCTTGCGGATAATAATTTGGCTCCGCAGCACGCTGTTTTTTGTATTCGGGGTCTTTTTCCAGTTCCTTCATAGGTTCCAGCAAAGCCGAAGCACGCTTTAAATCGAAAGGCGCTAAGGCATTAACGGCACCGGCTAAGGCTTCAACGCGCGCTTTGAGCGGCCATTCTGCATCCAGAGAAGCCATCAACTTGGGGCCGCCGATGCCCAGCAAAGCGCCCCAACTACGCGCATTGTCGTTGATGATTTTGTTTCCAGCAGCATCCGCTAAAGAAAGTGCGCTGATTGCCCAATTGTCAGCACGTGGATCGCCTAAGGCACCTGCAACGCCAGCCAGCAAAAACCAGCGCGCTGCATTCTTCACGTTTTCATTGCGCTTGTCGGGAATTTTCGATTCAAAATCAAGCCATTGTTTGGCCGTAGCGCGCTGCTGTTCATCTCCAAAAGCCAAGACCTGGGCCAAGGCACCTTCGGCTCGAAATTGCTCATCCTCGTTTTTCTCAGCATCAACTTTTCCCAACAAATCGAGGCCGTTTTTGCGAAGCCATTGCGGGTCACGTGGTGCAGCGGCTACGATGAATTGCAAAACGTATTTACCGGCCTTATCCCAATCGGCACCCTGCCAATCGGTTTCTCCATAAGGCAAGGCGCCATCGGCTTGTAGCGCGTAGGCCAGCATTTTGTCGCTGCCGATGAAGTTCCAATAGCCATACAGCGAGCCGATGCCATCTTTAGCCGACTGCTGGAAAAATTGGCGGCGCATCGGTGCTACGAAAACAGCCGGTTGAGCCAGTTTCAATTCGACTTTTTCCTTTTCCGCTGTGCCGCGTGCGAAGTTTTTGTCCTGTGCTGCGAAAATCACGGCGGCGCCTTCAGGCAACTTATCAAGGGTGAAATTACCAGTGTCATCAGTTTGAATCGGCGCAAATGTAGTCGCTTCAGGTGACGCCACCCACACGCCTTTAGCCGGCGCCCCTTTGGCATCCAACACACGGCCTTTGACGGTGGCATTTAGTAAAGCCACTACGGTGTCGGCCATTTTCCAGTCGTTGCCTTCCTTCTTGCCAACTCCATTTTGCCGAATCAGGTATTGCTCGCCTTCAACGTTCGAGATTTTCAACTCTTTAATGGCGCCGTAAGCATCAATACTGTAACGGCCCTCGGCATCGGTTTCCCCCGAAAGCTTGTCCTGATTCGATAGCAGATACAGAGCCTCTTCGGGCGGGTCAGGCATGGTGGCCTGAGCGATAACCGTGGCGCCTTTGACAGGTTGGCCGTTGGGACGCAGCACGCGGCCCGTGACTTTTTGCGGCGCCATCTTCTTAATCTTGATGTCCAGTGGGGCTGTGGTTTCATCGAGTTTGAACTGATGAAAGCGCCCGGTTTCAAACTCCCATTCTTTTTCCTGCAAACTCATCGTGACCGGGCCGGCTGCCACTTTCATTTCAAAAGCGCCCTTGTCATCGGTTGTGGCATTACCTATGCTGGGAACGAAGTTCCCCTCCTCGCGCTTAGCCGAAGCCATGAGCGTCAGATTTTTAAGCGGCTGACCATCTTTATCAACTAAGCGGCCTGTGAATTTGATGGTGGGTTCAAGAGTTACCTGGCCAATGTCATGTGTTTTTTCATCGCCTAATTTCGCAATTTGCTTCGCCGATGCTGCATAATCAGGGTGATGGATTTGAACCATGCCCATTTGCGGCGAGAGATGCACTTTGAATTTGCCATCGGCGCCGCTTTTAGCGCCGCCACCAACGCCGGACATGACAATGGCACCGGCAACCGGGGCACCAGTTTTTTTGTTCAAGACGATGCCCGTCACTTCCACGCCACGAGATGCTCTCCATGCGGGCGCCTCGTTGACTTTGCCGACTTCGAGCGGCTTAGTGATTGACAGCGGCGCGATAAGCCAGTCGGCATCACTTGAGAAACCTATGAGGGTGATTGGGGCAGGTGGCAAGCCTTCCATGGTAAATGTTCCATCTGCGGCCATTTTAGCCGGCACACCAAAAATGTTGTTGGCGCCAATGACATAACCATCTTTAAGAGGATTACCTTCTTCTGTCAGCAAGCGCCCTTTTATGGCTGTGGATGGTTGAGCCACAAGTGTTAAAAAGCCGCTGTTTTCAAGGCCCCGGACATTCGGCATTCCACCCATGGCAAAAGCCCTGGCGAAGCGCGGATCATTCAGTGAGACAATGACGGTTTTGGACGTTTCCAGACTCCACTTGCCATCGGCGCCGCTGCGGGCTTCGATAGGGGGCAAGGCTTCGGCCCAAAACATCAGGCTGGCAAAGACCATCATGCCACCTGAAGCCAGTTCGTTCTCCATAGTATCAATCGAACCAGGCGTAAAGACTGCTTGCACTACAGCGTCCGGCACCGGCTCACCTTTAGCGTCTTTGACAATGCCGCGCACGGTGGTTGATAAAGTCAATTTGATGATTTTGCCACCGGGTTTAACCAATGTATCTTCTATGGCAAATTTTCCCGCTTTGACGCGCACAAAAGCAAAAGGAGGGATGCCTTCTTTGGTTTCTATATCAAAAGAAAACGCGCCGTCTTCGCCGGTTGTCATCCGCTTAACGGTGCCGTCTTTTTCTGAATAGTTCATCTGGCCGACGGCACCGGCCCACACCGTCGCACCAGTCATTGGCGTTCCATCCGGCGAAACAACTTTGCCGCTGAACGTGGCGGCTTGAGCCACGCCGCATAAGAAACACGACAGCAAAACAACCCACGACATACGCATCAATTTCATGGCGCCTCCGCTGCAAAAACCAAATCCAAATTCAAACTGTGTTGCAACTATCAGTTTATAAAAAGCTGCATACTTTTAATTAAAGAATCCTTGCTTTGGAAAAGCGGCGTTAGAAAAGGTTCGCTGCGAAAGTGAAAAGGCACTCTTGCCAACAAAAGGGCGTTGCTTTGTCCAAACCCTATCCCTTATGAAATATCTCTTTCCTGGTGCCGTTTTCCTGCTGAATTTCATGACTGCCCTGCCCACTCTCGCACAAAGCTCACCTTTGCAACTCATTCCCACTAATATCCACGACGCTACTTTGCGTGAAGTTGATGGCGGCTATGAAATTCAAACCACGGGCGGCGACCCGTATGTTTTCACGGCGCCGCTACAAGACAACATAAGCGCGCAGCAGCACTATTTATCGTTCGACTATTTTAGCGGGACGGGCACTAACCAATTTCAGGTGTTTGTAATGCCGCCGCTGAGCGAAGCCAACAGCGTAACAGGGCAAGGCTTGGCGCACAGCGAAGGCTGGTCTTCGTTTTCGATTGATGTAAGTGAAGCTCTTCAAAAAGTCGTCCCTAAAGTTCGGCAACTGCGCCTCGATTTCGGCACGCAAGCCGGCAAAACCATTCGCCTGCGTAACCTGCAATTGCGCGCACCAACAGAACAGGAAAAACAACTTGTGGCAAGGCGTGAAGCAGCGCGTGAAGGCGAGAAACAACGCGAGGTTCGCTTGCGTCAGTATTTGAAAAAAGATTTTCCTGTAAAAATTACTCGCGTTGCGGTTGACGAAAATCAAATAGAGATCAAAGGAAACACCAAGGCATTCAAAGGAAGGCAAGATTCCTTATTTTTAGCGGAAGTGCCGATATTTGAAAACGTAACCGAAACAGAAGAATTCTCCTCTTTAACGCCGCTGAGATCGGATTTAGATGACCGCTTTTCAGGCAGTTCCTTTCGTTTTACCGGCAATCGTTTTCGCATCACAGATGACAAAACTTACGACCACCTCTTGTCGCGTTGGGCTGTCGTGCAGAAGATCGGCGAAAAGTATGAATGGGTTTCACACGCCTACTACGCCACCGATATAAAACCACGTGTCATCTCGCCCCTGGAGATCATACCGTTTGCTTATTTGCCCGAAGAAAAACTGCGTAATAAGAAGGGCTTGGGCGGTGTGCATCTGGGTTATCCAGTAAGCGACTTTGATGAACTTGGCATTGGCAGCGTCACTGTCAACATCGTTTTGAACAGCCTGTTTTCCACGACGCTGCGCGAAGGTTTTTCGCCCGCGCCTTTTGGCGGGCACCTTTATTACGTCAACGACCGCGAAATCGCGCGCTTCGACAAGTTATTCGCTGAAACATCCAAACGCAAAATAGTCGTCTCAGCGATTGTTCTTATTGGTCAGGCCGGAAACGCAGCGCCCGGTTCGTTTAATCGCTTGATTGCGCATCCTGATGCCGACCCATCAGGCATTTTCGCCATGCCCAATGTTTCGGATAAAGCCGGAGTAGAAGCTTATGCC
>DASWNL010000104.1:0-5054 GCA_036399215.1 Abditibacteriaceae bacterium | reverse complement strand
AAAGCACAAAATAAAAAGCGCCGGTTGATTTTAAATCAACCGGCGCTTTTTATTTTGACTTCTCCAGCAGTGCCTGCACCTTTTCAATCAAGTCGCGCATGGCGAAGGGTTTGGTCATGTAATCGTTAGCTCCGGCTTTACGGCAGCATTCGGCTTCATCGCGACTACTGCGAGCACTGAGCATGAGAATCGGCATATTACGGCTATGTTCATTTTCATCGACGCGCAAGGCGCGGCAGACATCACGCCCCGAAAGTTCGGGCAGCATTAAGTCGAGAACCATGAGGTCGGGCTGCGCGGTGCGAGCCAGAGTCAGGGCCGATAAACCATCGGCGGCACGCAGGGTTTGATAGCCGGCTTTTTCCAGATTATAAGTAATGGTTTCGACTAAAAGCGGCTCGTCGTCCACCACTAAAATGCATGGCTTCATAGCGCTTTATGGTGCCGGTGGTGGCGCACCGGAGGGTATCAGCAAGTTCACGATGTAAAAGAAAACTCCTGCCAATATCATGCAAGCAGGAATGGTAAGAATCCATGCCGTCACAATGTTGCCCGCCACGCTCCAGCGGACAGCAGACATGCTGCGTGATGCTCCAGCGCCCATGATTGAAGAGCTGATAACGTGTGTAGTCGAAAGTGGAAAGCCCAAATGCGAGGCTGTTTCGATAATGGAAGCAGCGGCAGTTTCAGCGGCAAAGCCGTGCATCGGTTGCAGGCGCGCCAAGCGATGGCCCATCGTTTTAATAATGCGCCAGCCGCCCATGGCCGTTCCCAGGCCCATCGCAATCGAAGCCGATAATTTAATCCACATTGGAATGTCCATCTTGGCTAATTCATCGGCGGGCACCGGCAGGTTTTTGCTGGAGTATGTGTAGGTCACTAAGGCCAGCGTCATAATGCCCATTGTTTTTTGCGCGTCGTTGCCACCATGACTAAAGGCCATGAAAGCTGATGAAGCAATTTGCAATTTGCCGAACAAGCGCTGCACATCCGCCGGGCGTCGCTTGATGAAAGCGCGCAGCATAACAATCATAATTAGCCACGATGCGCAAAAACCTACCAGGGGGGAGACAAAAAGCGGTATTACGACTTTTATTAAGACTGTATGCCACTGTGGTGCGTCAAGACCGGCTTCGGCAATGGCCGCGCCAACAATCCCACCGATAAGGGCATGGCTTGAACTGGACGGAATGCCGTAAAACCACGTTATGAGATTCCAGGTAATAGCCGCTAAAAGCGCCGCGATGATAAGTTGTTGCGTGGCTAAGGAAGCGTCTATTAAATCTTTAGAGATGGTTTTTGCAACAGCGGTGCCTATCATGGCGCCCACGAAGTTGAGCGAAGCCGCCATCAAAATGGCCTGCATCGGTGTTAGCACGCGCGTGGCGACAACAGTGGCGATGGCATTGGCCGTATCGTGAAAGCCGTTGATAAAGTCGAACGCGATGGCTAAAAACAGAATGGCGATTAAAAGCACTAAGGCTTCATTCATTCTTGAGCACCACCGCTTGCAGAACATGAGCCACGTCTTCGCAGTAGTCGGTGGCATCTTCCAGCTTTTCGTAGATGTCTTTCCAGCGCGTGAACTCAAACCAATCGTTGCGCGAGTTGGCGACTAACTTTTCCAGGGCGCGGCGGTAAACGGCATCCGCTTCGCGCTCAAAGCGGTTGACTTCTGCAACGTGCTTTTGAATCTGTGCAATACTCTTTTTGTCGCGCAGAAGTGGAATAGCGGCGTTGATCTCCTGGGCAGCATGGAAAATCAAGGCGCACAGTTCATGCGCTTCATCGGTTGGGTGCTCAACCTGGTAAATCACCATCTGAATAGCGGCCTGTTCGATAATATCAACAGCATCGTCTAAAGAATTCGCCAGACTTTGCGTATCCTCTTGATCAAGAGGTGTAATCATCGTTGTGCGCAGCAAATCGCGGATTTCGCGCGTGATGAAATCGCCCTGGTGTTCGGTTTCGGCGAGCGCCACCAATTTGGTGGCAGGTCGCTCATAGTTGTCCACCAAATCTTTGAGCAAACGCGCCGCTTCCAGAAGATTGGCGCTGCCTTTTTCAAACCAGTCGTAAAACTTCTGTTCCGCCGGCAAAATTTGAAATCGAGCCATGAATTCTTAGTGCCTTTAAACTTTTCTTAACCGCCTCTTAATCTTTAACACGGTTTTTTATCTTCGGCGAGGGCGTGCCAAAAAGTATCTATGGAACAATGCAGAGCATGTTGCGATTAATTGAACGGCACTTTCCATTGTGAGGTAAAGGCCAGATTGGGGTCGCCACGTTGTAGCAATGTATCACACAAAACTTGCAGTGACGGGCGCAGAATTTGTTGGCTGGTTTTGCCGTTCACTTCAAAGGAAATCGGCCTGGAAAAATCCACCAGGCGATTATCGAGAAGAACTGTTAAATCGGTTACATTGGGCGTAGTTGTCAGGGTAATTCTGTTATCACGGCAGATGGCGTTGATCTCTTGATTCTTGCCTGGCTTTTCGCACTGTAACCAGAAGAAATCGCGGATGACGCTGTCGGTTTGCTCCCAGGTCAGCTCGCGCGGCGCGGCGTTGCGGGTGTGTGGATAAAGGTCAACGATTTTATCTCTATCGGGCAAGCCGCCATGCCCAAAACCAGGCAGGAGTTCGATTTTGACGGGATAAATATCGCTTCGCTTGCCGCGCAGTTCCTTTATTAACGTAGCGAACTTTTGATTGAGCGCGAAACGCTCATAAGCGGTATCTTTTTCACCGACCATCGCCGAAAAAGGCGTGCTGCGCAGGGTTTTGGCCGATGTTTCACCTTTCGTTGCCGCCCCTGCTGAAGCGTGAATGGCGGCAAAGCGATGTGGCATTTTCGGGCCAATGGCATAAGCTCCATAGCCGCCATGCGAGTAGCCGATAAGAAAAACCTTGTTGGCATCTACATCTCCGAAAAGCAAGCATTGCTTGATTAAATTGGCGACAAGCGGATAAACGTAATCATCGTAAAAGCCATTCCAGGTGTTGTTGGGAGCGCGCAATGCTAAATACAAATAGCCGCCCAGTTCGGGATGGTCTTTGTAATAAATCTGCATGTGGCGCCACTGCGAATCGTTGACTTCCTGCGTGGTGCCGCCTCCGCCGTGCATGGCAATAAATAAAGGCCAGCCATTTAGCGGACGTGTGCCGACGCTCTTGAGCGTATAAGGGCTAAGGTGCTGCCCAAAGCGCACCTGGCGCTTTTCAAAATCTGATGTGGCTTGGTTATGAATCGGCGCTGCTTGATACGCTTGCCAGGCCACCTGGCGCACGTCGCTTTCGTTAGTCAGTAGCCATTTTTCCAGTTCCGGTGTGAAGGCGTGCGCTTGTCTTTGTTCGGGTGTGGCCGCAAAGTAAGCAGTCATCGCTTCTTGTAACGGCACGGCGTCTTCGGGCGCCAGCGCCGGGGCGGCAAAACAAGAGCGGCAGAAAACAGCGCAGAGAAAAATGAGGAGCAGTTTCATGTTTGCTTTATAACGCTGTCACTTTAATCCTTGCAAAAGTGGCCTGCGCTTTTTCCGCTATGCCGCCGTATTGGCGCACGCCGATAGAGCCTTCCGTAAAAGAAGCATCGCTTGCTTCGATAATCGGCAGAACCATATTATCCACAAATACTCGAATTTGTGAGCCGCGCGCTTCGATGCGCACTTGATAAGCGCGTTCTGGTGTTAAGGGGAGAGGCGCCGTTTTTAAAACAGTATATTTTCCAGCGGCTTTGCCGAGTTCGACGCGGTTTTTCGTTGTAAACAGGCCAAAGTAATAGCCATCGTAAGCGTCGGCACCGATAGTGGGCTTACTCACGCGAAAGCTGAGGCCGGCATTGTCCGCTTCCCCCGGTGTTACAGTCGCTTCATATACGAAATCACGAAGGCGTGTGAGAGTAGCAACAGCATGGCTGCCCGGCGCATCTGGTGAAGGGCCGAACTGATGGTCGCGCACCAGCCATCCGCCGCCATACGTTACCCAGTTAGAAAAGTCGCGTCCGGGGAAATCATCCTGAAACTCTTGCGTCAAAGGGCGCGCAGTGCCAAGCATCGGAAAGTTGACTACGCGCAGCATTTGCGAACCGGACGGAACAAGGGTAATCATTTCAAGCGGCGCACCCGAAGCGACGGGACTAACTGGCGGATCAAGAGATCGCTTTGCTTCAGCATCCAAAGTCCAGTCGGCGATTCGGCGAGCTTGCGCTTTTAGTTGAACCGGCGTTTTATCCGGTTCATAGGGGTTTTGCGGCATGGCGCGACGCTCAACCGAAAAGGCGTTCGCCAATCCATAGTTCCAGGGCGAAGCCGGCAGCACTTCAAACGATTCAAAGTCCGGCCCGCCCTCGCGGTCTTTGGTAGTAAACGGCTGCCAATTTTCTGCAATTTTTAAGGAATAAAGCAGCGGCCCGTGCCACACGGCGCGCGAAGCGTTAACGCCGGGCACAAGGCGCACGCTCATTGGAAAACGTAAGGTCACTTCGTCGCCGTTTTTCCACATGCGATTGATGGTAGCAAACTGGCCGGGGGTGGCTTTGTGCGCTTGCCCATTGACTTGCACAGACGGCTTTCCACACCAAGTAGGAATACGCAGCGCGAGCGGAAAGCGCACTTCGCGCGGCGCTTGCAATTTCAAGCGAATCCCTTCTTCAAAGGGATAGTTGGTTTCGGCGATAAAAGAAACACTCGCGCCATCGCCCACTGTGGAGGTTACCTGAGAAGGCACATAAGTAAGAACCGCTAGGCCATTGTCTTGTGTGGCGGCCCAGGAGTTTTGCGCCAGTTTGGGCCAGCCCATGTGCAGGTTGTAAGCGCAACAGGGATAGCCCGAACGCGGCGAAGGCGTGCGTGCATCGTCGTAATCTTGCGTAAAACCTAAGTGGGCGCGGTGCGCTGTGACGTTGTTGGGCAAGGTGTAATAAACGTGCTGCCGCAAGTTTTTGGTTAAGGCAGCGGGCAGGGCATTGAAAGCAATCGCTTCAAGCGTGTCGCCGATAGTTGCATCTCCGGCAATGCGTAGCGCTGTTTCATCGCTGAGCATATGTTCAACGGTCGA
>DASWNL010000103.1:0-2937 GCA_036399215.1 Abditibacteriaceae bacterium | reverse complement strand
CACATGCTGCATGACATGGTGAACGATGTCCTCGCCAGCGATTGGATGAGCGAGCAGCAAAAAGACGAGCAGATTCGCCGCGCCATCTGGATTATGTCAGAGGATGCTCATAAGAATTGCAAGCCGGGCCAAAATAACGGCGTGATTGATGGCGTTTCGCATGACCATCGTTTTATGGATGGTATGCCGGGCATGGGTTTGATGAAAGGTAGCACAACGGAGTTAATGTGGATGCCCAAAATGGGCTGGATGAATATGAGCCAGTGCCATCACTGCTCGATGCCGCTTGTGGATGAAGGCGCGGGCGAAAAAGCCTGGATGGCTTCCACAGTCAGCGCCGAAGGCTGGACAATGCGAGTCCGTTGCGCCTTATGCGCCCGCGACATGAGCGCGGAAACCAAAGGCGGCGCACTTTTGAAGCTGTCCACCGAAGACCCGCATCGCGTGGTGACGGTTTTCTCCGATGAAGCAGGCAATCTCACAACCAACACGCCGGAAGCTGTCTTCATCGAAGAAAAAGCGAGCCATGCCAGATGCCATCAGTGGAGCCGCGCTTTCACCAACCGCGCCGCGCTTGACGAATTTATTAAGGCCAATCCCAAATGGAAAGACGCTAAGGCGCTGACGTTTCAGCAGTGGGCTGAGCAAGAAGCCGAAGGCACGCCGGAAACTTACGAAAAACCACAAGGCCCGGTAGAGAATCCTTATGAAACCGCCGAGAAATCCGGGCAAGCGGAGACCAAGCCATGAAGCAAGTTCTCCTCGGTGTCTTAGCATCTGCATGGTTTATTTCACCTGTAGGGGCAGTTGACCACAACAACGTTGATGCGAACCGGCCTCTTGACTTTGACGATGCCGAAACCATCGCTTATCGCGAAAAATCCTTTGAGTTTGGTGGCGCTATCGTCAAGCCCAAAGGCGGCAAAAGCGGACTCGAAGGTGAAGCGGAATTTCTTTACGGCTTTAAGAAGAACTGGCACCTGAATGCCGGCTTTGATCCAAAGTTTGTTGATGATGGCACGAGGCGACGACGCGGCGACATTGGCGATTTTTCACTCGGTGTGCAGCACAACTTCAACCGCGAAATCGGCAATACTCCGGCTTTTGGTGTTCGCGCTGATGCGTTTTTGCCAACCGGACGCGGTTCGCGGGGCGTGGACTTTCGCTTGCGTGGCATCGCCTCCAAATCGTTTCGCCAGTATGCGCGCCTGCATCTGAACTTAGATTTGCAAGTGGATAATAGCCCGGCAGCCGGCGACCGTAAAACGCAACCTGGCATCATTGTAGGCTACTCGCAGCCGCTGGGTTACCCAACGCGCTTTGATCGCACGCTTCTCGCGCAAGTTGGCTATCGCGCCAATTCCCTGAAGGGTCAAAGCGGCATCACGAGAATAGGCGTTGGACTACGCCAACAGGTTACGCCACAGAGCGTTTTCGATGTGGGATTAATCAGCGAAGTCAGCGGCGGCGCAGGCCGCGAAGCGTTTAAATTGGTGGCCGGTTATTCGACTGCTTTTTAAGAGAAAACATGAAACAATTAAACCTTTTATTACTCGGTGGCGCGCTACTTGTCGCGGCGCCAATCGAAGCGCAGGAAGCGCAGAATCAATCCGGCGAGCCTGCGACCAAACAAGCAGCGCCCGACTGGAAAAGCGCACGCGACAATTGGAAGCTGGTGCGCGACCTGAGCGACGAACTGGACGACCTGATTGCAAGTCGCCAACTGGGAAAAGTGCATGATGCGTCTTTAAACCTGCGCGATGCGGTGCGCGATGTGCGCTTGGGCTGGCACGATTTAGAATCACAAAAACGCAACGCAGTTGACGGAGCAATTCGCCGTCTTGACGGACTGCTTGATACCTTGCATGAAAGCGCCGATCACAACGACCTGCGCAGCGTAGTGAAAAACCAGCGCACCCTGCACGTTTTGCTTGACCAAATTGCGGGGCAGTTTCCCTCCAATGTTTTGCAGCCCATCGGGCCGGTGGTGGCAAAAAGCAGTGTGAAAGACCCGTTTTGCCGCATGACGGTTGACCCTTCGACAGCCGCCGCTAAAGCAGTCCACAATGGCCAGACCTATTACTTTTGCGCGGCAAGCGAGGCAAAAGACTTCAAGAAAAACCCGACGCCCTATGTTGCGCTTTACGATGAACTTAACTTCGGCAAGCCCAAACTCTTTACGGTTGATGTGAATAGCGCCCGTATAAAAGCAGGTCAACCGGCTACCTTAGCTTTTGCCATCCGTGAAGCGGGAAAAAGCCCCTTAGTCAACAAGTTTCAGCTTGTTCATGATAAGTATTTGCATCTCATCATGGTTAGCGATGATTTGTCCTGGTTCGCCCATGAGCATCCGCAAATGGCGCGCGATGGTCGCTTTTATTTGAAGTGGAAGTTTCCGCGTCCAGGTCGTTACTGGTTGTATTCGGACTTCACTCCCGCTACAGGCAGTAATACAGTTGCGCGCAGCGAGGTGCGTGTTGAAGGCGGCCCGGCCAAAACTATGCCGCGCCTTGTGCCGGACAAAACCCTGACAAAATCTGTAAACGGCTATCAGATTTCGGTTCAAGTCAAGCCGAATTTGCAAGCAGGTAAACAATCGCTACTTACCTACCGCATCACCAAAAATGGCCGGCCTGTTTCGGATTTGCAACCGTATTTGGCGGCGATGGGCCACATGATGGCGATTCATCAAAACGGGCGTGACGTGGTTCATACTCATGCCGTTAGTCCCGGTGCTGATCCCATGACGGGCTTGGAAGTAACGCCCGACATGGCGAGCGCTTCCGGCCCAACAGTTACTTACAAACTCGAACTGCCATCCGGCGGCGTTTATCGCATCTGGGCGCAGTTTCAGCATCAAGGTCAGGTGCTCACGGTGCCCTTTACCTTTTCCGTAAAACCTAATGCTTCAGGAGATAAAATGAAAAGCAAAACCAT
>DASWNL010000102.1:0-3963 GCA_036399215.1 Abditibacteriaceae bacterium | reverse complement strand
CTATGACTTTCGCGTTGTTTTTAACGTAGTTAAATACGACTTCTGCATACAATACCGTCCTTGAATTATCAAGGACGGTATTTTCTTATTTTGAATGTTAAACTGTTTTCAAATTACCAAAGGTTGGAAACAGTGCTAAGTTGGGGTCTTTTACTTTTCCCGGCGATTGTTAGTTTTATTCGTCTTTCGGCCCGCCAGGGCGCGCGTGAGCAGCTTCGCCGCCTCAGTGGGCAACTGGCAAGCGCAAGGAGTGATGACTAATGCCAGATTGGGGCAGCTTCTACTTTTACCCGCCGGTTACAGGTATCACCAGTCCGGGCCTGGAATACGACACCAGCCTGATTCCCACACGGGGCCGCGAATACGCCAACGCCAACTTAACCAATGGCCTGCGCCGCATTGGCGTGGGCGGCGGCAAATTGCACGTTTCACAGGTGGATGACTGGGAAGCGTTTCAGCGCCTTATCAAAGGCCGGCACAAGCGCTTTTTGTTCATCCTTAAAACGCGCCACTTTGCGATGACCGATTCCCTGATCGGCACCGGCAATGGCGTAACAACGGCCTTTCAACTCAAGAAGGTCAGCTCCTACCCTTACGGGCCAACCAATCAAGTCAGCGAGATTGTGCGCTTTCCCTGGCATGATTACCCGCCGATTTATTTGCCCAGTTCCGCCGGCAGCCCGCCCAAATATCTGGATACGGAATACATCACCGTCAAGGTGGATGGCGCGCTGCAAACCCTGACCACGCACTACAGTGTCGAGCGCGAAGGCGGCTTGATTACTTTTGTGTCGCCTCCGGCTAATGGCGCTTTGATTACCGCTTCCTGCAAGTTCGCCGTGCTTTGCCGGCAGAGTCAGGACTTCAACCCGATTCAAGCCACCAGTGAGGGGCACCTGTCTTACATCATTCCAGGGGGCGTAGAAATTTACGAACCGCGTCATGACCCAGCACAGCGCTTGGATGGTGGCGAATGAGAACTATCAGCGTCACCTTTGAAGAGCATCTGGGCAAGCTCGAAACAAGCTATGCTTACTTTCTTTTAATCGAGCCGGTCAATGGTTTGCCGGAAGGTTATACAAGCCATGACCTTAGCCACACCATTAACGGCGTGCTTTATGATGCCGAAAGCAACCAGGCGCCCAGCCGCGTGCCGACACGATTGAAGCTCAATACCGATGCAAGCGAAACCGTGATGCTGGGCGGGGGCAGCTTTGATTTGCGCCGCCTCAAACTCGGCTATTATCTCAACGCTAAATATCGCATCTTCGCTGCCAACTACGAAGGCGACCTCACCGATCAAGTGACTCTGATGGCGGGCACCATTGGACAGGCTGAGATTGAAGATGACCGGCGCGCCACGGTGCAACTGAACTCCTTAGCGGCGCCGGCCAATAAGCCCTTTGGCCGCCAGACTTCGCCCTTATGCGATTGCCCGCGCTTTGGGCGGGGGCGCTGCCGTAATCCCAGCGATGAGGGTGGATTAGATGATGGGCCGGACATCGCTACTTACACCGTGACTGGAATGGTGCAGAGCGTGACCGATAAGAGTCGCTTTGTGCTCACGCTGGGCGGTGGCCTCATGACCCATGCGGCGGCCTTAGCCTTGATTGGTTGGAGTGACCCGCGATTTCTGGGCATCGTGCGCGCCAGTGCCGGTGATAACTTCAACGAAGATACATCTGTGGGTGTGGAAGAGGTTGTAAAGTCTTACACCGTGCTTTCTCCCACCGCAGGCGAAGTGGTGTTGCGCGTGCCCCTGCCCTACTTGCCCCAAGCGGAAGACACCTTCTTTTGCGAACGCGGCTGCGATAAAGCATGGGCAACCTGCAAGCTGCAACCAAACGGCGCGGGCGGAGTTAGCAATCACTTTAACTTCCGTGGCTTCCCCTATATTCCCTTGGAGGCTGTAACCCGGAGGCAATCGTGAGCACTGAAAAAACACCAAAGCAGGCTTCTATAGCAGTTGCCTACGCCACCACTTATCCCGGTATGTGCAAGATTGCCAGGAGGCACGGTTATGCACTGGCTTTACATGGAAGCATGACACGGGACTTTGACCTCATTGCAATTCCGTGGACTGAAGAGGCGTCAGAACCGGAACCTATGATTGAAGAAATCATGGGGCTTCTGGGTGCTTGTCTCTATCCCGATCTACTAAGGCGCCAGGGATTAACAGAGGAACAAATCTCTCAAATTGTATCGCGCACTAAAGGCTGCCCTGAATCCAAGCCGCATGGCCGCAAAGCATGGGCGCTGCACTTGGGTAATGGTTGCTACATTGATTTGAGTGTTATGCGCAAAACGGGGGCCGCCTGATGGCAGGATTCTTTAAAAAATTCGGTGGCCTTTTAGTTGGCGCTTTAGCAGGAGCGCTCTTTGGCGGCGCCGGTTTTTCGTGGGGCTACATGTCCATAGGCTCTACTCTCGCTTCATTTCTCCTTAACCGCCCACCCAAAGGAGAACTGACCGGGGCGCAGGTGCAAAAGAGCGCTTACGGCGTTCCTATTCCGATTGTCTATGGCACCATGCCTTCTCTGGCCTCCAACATCATTGATGCGCCCGAAAATGGCGCTTTGGAAGAGGTGCCGTGGGAGCAGGGCGCTGTGAAGCGCAGCCTGACAGCCGCTTTTCTGTTCTGTCTGGGTGAAGAGAATGATGGTTGCGGCGAGCGGCGCATCGAAGAACTTTATCTCAACGACATCCTTTTCTTCAAGCGTAGCGGCGCCACCAACGCCGAGAAGTTTTACTTGTGGCGCGAGGGCAACTGGTTTAATTCGACACCCACTTTCACCTATGACGCAGCAACCGGCATGGAGCACTTTTCGGGTTATCAGGATGAAAAGGGCTTCTGGGGTTTAAGCAACGAATGGTATATAACACGCGGCACGCGAAAGCAGACGCCGATTCCCTTTTTAGCGGCCCTGCATGATGGTGTCGTGCCCGCTTACCGGGACTGCGTTTTATTTGCCGTCAACCGTTTGATCTTGAAGCCGTGGCAGGAAGGCGTGCCGGTTGCCAAAGCCAAGATTTTTAACGAAACCACAGGGCTTTATGAGATTTGCACCGCGCACTTAGTGCGTGGCAACTGCGACGCGGATGAAATGAATCTGTCCGCCCTGCAGACAGCCCTTGTCACCGGTGTGACCGGCGCCATTCAACTGAGCAGTGAAGCGCCGCGCCAACTGGTTGATTCTTTAGCGGCCTGGGCCTTTTGCGACATCAGCGAAAGCGATGGACAAATCAAAGCCAGTGACCGTGCTAATCCTGAGTTTTTCCCTATCTCGCGCGAAGAGTTGGCCGCTTATGATGCTGATGGCGATAGTGATTCACCCGCCTCTTTAAAGCTCTCTATCGGCGCCGCCCTCGATACGCCCAACCTCTTGCGGGTGCGCTTCTATGATACGGGTGTGGAGGGGCAGGTTAATGAAGTCACAGCCCATCGCCAGGTGGGCAGCGTGCAAAATGAGCAAACCCTTGATATGCCCTTAGTGGCTTCGCAGGAAGCCGCCCAGAAGTTTGTGCAGATGGCTCTGGATGAGTTCCACGCGGCGCGCACGCCCTTAGAGATCACCTTGCCGCCTTCACGCCTCAAATGCGCGCCCGGCGATGTTTTAGACATCGAAGATGAAGAGGGCAACCTCTCCAGCTATCGCATTCAGGAGCAGACTCTGGGCGCGCCGGGGCTGATCACCTGCCTGGCTACCAGTTGGAACGGTGAGGTTTACGATCAGCCGCATTCGCCCGCTGGTGTCGTGCGCCCCGAACCAGTTGTGCCCTCTTACGGCGTGCCGGTCTTTACTCTGGTTGATACGGTCGCGCTTGATGATGAAACGGTGGGTAGCAGCGGAGTCGTCTTACTGCTGGCTGCCAGCGCGCCGGCAACGCAATCGTGGGGCGAAATCGAACTGAGCTTTAACGAAGCCCCTAATGTGGTGGCGCGCATTACCGGACGGCGTGCTG
>DASWNL010000101.1:0-2218 GCA_036399215.1 Abditibacteriaceae bacterium | reverse complement strand
AGCAGCAGCAACAGCATCGTGCGTGTATCTTCATGGTCATCAACATAGAGAATTTTGGCTCTGGTATGCATAGCCTATGGTAATGCTCAAACCATGTGCCACGCTGAGCCACTTCTAAGCGCCCGGCGTCTGTTTATACCCTGATTCCAACAGCGGCCACGTCGCTGCTGCGGCGCTAAAGGCCGGCATTTCAGGAGCGTAACAAAATCAAGATGCTGCACTACGCGCTGGAAGGCTTTGAAACGGGTTCTCTATTTTTGACAAAGGCGCACGAGCATAAACCGTAGTGCCCTGGCCGGGCCTGGATTCGATAGTGAGAGTGCCGCCCACTATCTCCATGCGCTCCTGCATGCCCAGCAAACCCAGACGATGTGATGCCGGGCGCCCATGACCCTGCTCATCCTTTTCAGGGTCGAAGCCCTGTCCATCATCTTCCACAATAGCAGTCAGGGTAGATTGGCTCTTTTCCAGAATCACGCTGACTTGTTTGGCCCCCGCATGGCGTTGCACATTGGTAAGAGCTTCCTGCACTATGCGGTAGAGTGCCGTTTCAATGGCTTCGGGATAGCGCTCTGTTCCTATTACTACGTTATGCACAAAGTTGGCTTGAATCCCATATTGATCTCTCCACTCCTGCACATACTCTTTCAAGGCGAATTGTAACCCCATGCTATCGAGTTCAGCGGGGCGCATCTCCCAGGCCAGGCGCTGAACGCGGTGGATCAAACCTTTCACCGAGTCCTTCAGCTTCTCTACGTGCTCAGGCAGCAGTTGCGCAGGCAGCAGTTGCAAAATCATCAGCAAAGCGGTTAAATCCTGGCCCAGCACATCATGCAGATCGCGCGAAATCCGATGCCGCTCTTCTTCTTGCGCGCTGACCAGGCGTTTCATCAGTTCCTCGCGGGCCTGTTGGAGAGCAAGGCGTTCTCTGACCTCCTGTTCCAGCGCCACTTTGCTTTGTTGCAGTTCTGCGGTGCGCTCTTGCACGCGCTCTTCCAACTGGTCATGCGCTTGCCAGAGCGCTTCTTGCGTCTCTTTGAGGTCTTGAATATCCGTGGCTGTGCCAAACCAGGCTATGATCTCACCCTCTTCGTTAAGCAGCGGCACATTGCGCCCGATATGCCAGCGGTAACTGCCATCAACCCGGCGCAGGCGATATTGGGTATCAAAGACTTCACCTCTGGCTAATGCCTGGTGCCATTCCGTAACCGAAGGTAGGGCATCGTCGGGATGCACTATAGCCTGCCAGCCCAGTCCATAGGATTCTTCATAGCTCAGGCCGGAGTAGTCATACCAACGACCATTGAAGTAGTTCGCCTCGCCCTGAGCGTCATTCGTCCAGATCAGTTGAGGAACGGCATCTGCAAGCGTGCGAAAGCGCGCTTCACTGGCCTTTAACTTTTGCCCGGCCAGTCTTTCCCCGGTGGCATCACGAAAGATCTTAATGAAATTGGTTATATTCCCACTCTCATCGCGCCGGGCCATCATCACACCACTGGCCCAGAAGCGCTCGCCGCCTTTGCGCAGGTGCCATCGCTCATCGCTGGCGTGGCCTACCTGTGTCGCAGTTTGCATCTCCTGGTGCGGGGCGCGGGCAGCGCAGTCTTCGGGGGTGAAGAAAATCTCGCCGCTTTGCCCCACGGCCTCAGCTTCTGTAAAACCGGTAATGTGCTGGGCACCACTGTTCCACGTCAAAATCTTGTTCTCGACACTGAGCATAAAGATCGCGAATTCGTGGGCGCCTTCCACCAGAATGCGGAAGCGCTCCTGGGCCTCAGCCTGATGATGGAGAGTGACATCACGGGCAATAGTGGAAACACCAATCACTTTTCCCTCTCCATCCTTGACCGGCGACATCACCACTTCCAGCAGCAAGTCATGCCCGTCTTTATGCACGCGAACCGAATCAAATCTCTCCACTTTATGGCTGTGCTTTACCCGGTCAATGGCACAGAGCACTTGCTGGAGGTTCTGAGGCAGGACAAGAGCCATCAGAGATTGCCCTATGGCATCTTGGGCCGAATAGCCATAAAGCTGCTCAGCGGCCCGGTTCCAACTGGTGATGATGCCCTCGGAATCAACCGTAACAATGGAGTCCTGGGAGGATTCAACAATCGAAGCCAGAAAGTATTTCGCTTTGTCGTGAGAAAGGTTTTGGTGAGAAAGGTTTTTGTGAAGAAGATTAGAGGCGCTACTGGCGCTGGTAGGAGAACTGCTA
>DASWNL010000100.1:0-14963 GCA_036399215.1 Abditibacteriaceae bacterium | reverse complement strand
CGACACGGCTCAGGCGCAAAGTGGCTTGACCATAGCTTCGTGGGTGCAACTGATTTCCGGCGTCGGCATTCTTATCGCTGGTGCTGTGATGGCCGACGAACAGTAAGCAGGAGGCAGACAGCAGGAGGCAGTCCAAAGATCAAACGCGCTGAGAGAAGCATATTCCTCCCAGCGCGTTTACGTTTGCCAAGCCGTCTGCTTCCTGCCGTCCGCCTGCCGCCTACTGTTCCCCGATTTCATACCAGGCTGTTCTCCATTGTGGCCCGGCCACAAATTGCAACGTCCCGTTTTCAAAAGTGACCGGCACTTGCAAAGTGCGCGCACCGGTCACGTCCAAAGCCCACACTGTGGGTGTTTCGAGAGTTGTTTGCAAGCGAATGACGGCGTTGATGCCTTCGATTTGACCTGGCCCAACGCCCCAGAAGTCGCTGGCAATGGCACCATTTGCACCAGGCGCCGCGCCCCTACCCATGCCAAAGTTTTCGGCTTTACCGGCGAGAGTTAAAAGCAGTTTTTGCGAAGCACCAATTTCTTCATTATCCAAACTCGACAGCGTCGCGCAAAGCCAATTGTTATGTGAAGTTGGCGCTGTAATATAGAGTTCACCTGCGACAGTGCCCCGCCCACCCAGGTAGCCGATAACGAGTTTGCTGTGTGGCGAATTCAACTTGAAAAGTCCCGGCTCTTTTTCCCACCAGATTTGCTTTGTATCGGTCAAAAAACCACGCTCGGCACTGGGGATGACACGGTTGGCGGTGGGAAATAAAGCCGCACCCGCTTCGGCAAATTGCACATACGTTTTGCCGCGCAAGCCTTCGGCACGCGCGGCGCCCGCTTCGCGCCAGGTCTTGACTAAAGGCGTGGCAAATGGCTCGCCGCCTAAACTTGCCACCTCATGCCACAACCAATCTCGTGGCATGGTTAGCGTCGTGCTGTCCCAGGCCGGCAAAACATCACCGGGCAAGGCATCTTTGGCATTTTCCTGCTCTGGCCGGCGAAAAATGAGAGCCGCTGCCGGGGCGGACGCGATTTTGGCCGGGTGTGTATCAATCGAAAAGGCGCCTTCCAGGCGATTGCGCTCATAAAGGCCGCGCGCATGATAATCGAAAACGAAGATCGCCGCCCAGTCTTGCCAGGCGCCCATTGTAGCTGCCATCGGCAAACTTTCGGCTCCAAAATCATTGGGCGCACCGCTGTTCCACTCGCTAATCACAAATGGTTTGCCCTTCAGGCGCCACAATCCAAAATTAGAAAGTGGATTATCTTCGCCCGCCGTCACCATCGAAATATTGGCAATAGTCCAGTTGCCGCCCGCCCAACCGGCCTCACCCAAATCGGGATGCTTCCAATAGGCATGAACATCAATGGCATCGCTTTGCGCTTCGCGCCATAACCCGCCCCAACCGCCGAACTGCGCCTGGGAAATCCATAAAGGACAGCGCACTCCCAAATCCTCTTTAAGAAATCGGCGCATCTTAGCCGTGTATTCGCCCTCGACTTCGCTTAAAAATTCGGCGAAGTCGCGGCGCACCCGCAAAACTTGCGTTTCGCCCCAGTCGGGAAGCGGCACGCCGGAGATCAAAGTCCACTCATCCGGCACGGTTTTGCGGCCTCCGGTATGCAATTCGATTTCGCTCAATTGCACAAAGCCCGCTTCGTTGCCCAGGCTCATTACTATCTGGCGCGGCCCATCGCCTAAATTACGAGGACGAAATGCAAAATTGTAGCGTCGCCAATCACTTCCGATGTCGAACCGGACGTAGAAGCCGCCGCTGATGGTTAGTGCCACTTTGCGCGCCCGACCATTGGAATTCGGTGCGGCGCGGGCATAAAAACTCAGGGCATACGCTTGATTATCTATCAGAGGCACATTGTCGCGCACCAGACGGAAAGCCCACGACACGCCACCGGGAGCGCGAATCGTTCCCGGCGTGCGCATATTGACCGTTAGCCCCGGCTTAATCAGGCTATCTACCGTGGCGCCGCTCAGGGCATCGGTTTCGAGAGTGCCCGCAGCCGGCGCCACGGTTGTCAACTGCCAGGCTTTTAAATGATTCAGACCAATAGCCAGGCGGCCATCAGGCGAATCGGGATTAAGAATCTCCGGCGGTGGCGGCAAGTGCAGCAAGTTGTCCAGACCCGGCAGCTCGTCCCATTCCGTCCAGGCGCGCCGCAAGCTTACCTCGTCGTAATGCCTTTTGAGCCAGGTGTTCCAACGCTCGCGAAGCGGCGTTTGATAATCGAGCGGAATATCGCCTAACTTATCGGCCAGCCACAGGCCGAGTAACGAATTTTCATTGGTAACTTCCACCATTGCCAGCCCCGGCTCTTCATTGAGCGCGTGGCCGAGATACGGATTTTTTCGCGCCAGCATCAGCCGCGAAAATTCGTTTTGCAGAGTAATCAACCTTTGGTCGTAGTAGTTGACACCCTTGTCTTTTTCCGGCAAATAACGCGCTTGCGTGACGCCTTCACTTTCGATGACCTCACGCCCCACGTGCAAATTCAAGTTGATGTAAAGACCACGCTTAATCAATTCGGCGATAAAGAAATCCAGCTTATCCAACTGCTCTTTATCGACTTCGCGTGGTTGGGCAATGCGCGACGAACCAACGCCGGCGCCCTTCCATAAGCTGCCGGGAAAGGAACTGGTTTCATACTGATGCAAGCGCACAGCATTAAAGCCCAGTTTTGCTAAACGTCCCGCGATAAGCGGCGCTTTGTCCTTATCGGGAAAGGTGCCTTGATAGGACAGGTTCACGCCCCAAAATCGCACGGTTTTGCCTTGCCCATCTACAAAGTGCTCGCCGCGCGCACTAATAAAACCATTTTTTCCTGCCGGTTTTTCGTTCATCCACGATAAATCCGTCGCCGTGGAAGAAGCATCGAAGGGTTGTGGCGCAAAGGGAAACATTTCCAACGGCGCCGGTGTAGGCGTTGGTGTCGGCACGAAAACCGGAGGCGGTGTTGGCGGTGCCGACCTGGGTGGAAGCGTCGTCGGAAACGCATTGATCATGCTCCCGCCGCGATAAGGCAACTTGCCCCGGTTTATCGGCGTGCGCCCGCGATAGATAGGTTTCGCCGCCTTCGGGGGCACTTTTTTAGAGGGCGCTTTCGGCGCAACTTTTTGAGCTACCTTTGGCGCCGCCCAAACCGCGCCGGCGATGCTGATAATCAAAAACGTCGGGCCTGCAACACGACGCGACAGTGACTTGTGTAAAACACGTTTCCAAAAAGACAAAATCAAGAACTCCTCAACACCCGGCCCCACTAAGAATGCGGCACGAAGCCTAAGTAAAACGATGCCGCGCTCTAAAGTCAAAAAATGCTTCTAATAAGCGAAATAAGCGCGCTTTGTCAAGTCTGGAATTCGCCGCGCGCCCCTGTCACACTGAGCGCCACATCGAAGCCCTTCCAAAGTCCTGCATCGCCGCCATGTTTCGCAAGCATCAAGATCAGTTTCTTCAACTCTGTCGCCAGATTCGCAGTGGCGAAATAAGCGGGATTAAACGCATCATCTGCGCCACCACGCCGGGCGGAGGCAAGAGCCTCTTGCCGCTTATTGCCGCCAGTGAACTGATTCCGGCCATTGCCGACCGTATTTGCTGGGTTGTGCCACGCCGCGCCTTGCAGTTGCAAGCCGAGCAAGAGTTCGTTTCGCCGCGAAGCCGCGCCTTGCTGGGCCATAACCATGCCATTCGCCGCAGTGCCAACGAACCCGATCCGGCGCGCGGCTTGTCCGGCTTTGCTACCACTTATCAGGCGATAGGTCTGGGCAACAATCACATGGTGGATGAATTCCGCCAACATCGTTATATTTTGGTGCTGGATGAACCGCATCATGTCGAAGAAGGCGGCACCTGGGCGGCGGCTTTGGAGCCTTTGGTCAAGCGCGCTGCCCTTACAATTTTCATGTCGGGCACTTTGGAAAGAGGCAATCGCAAAAACATCGCTTTTCTGCCCTATGTCGCTACCAAAGAAGGCGAAGTGGTGGATTTATATGGGGGCGGCGACACGGCGGGCATCGCTTATTCGCGGCGCGATGCTCTTGTTGAACGCGCCATTTTGCCGATTCATTTTGAATTGATGGATGGCTCTTCGGAGTGGATTGGCCTGGATGGCGAAACTTATAACCTGCGTATTTCCGAGGCCTATAAAAACACCGGGGAAGCGGTTTATACCGCTTTAAAAACGCAGTTCGCCGAGCAGCTTTTGGATGAATGCGCCGCGCATTGGTTGAATTACAAGAAAACTCATCCCCGCGCAAAACTGCTGGTAGTAACGGCCAATATCGAAGAAGCCCGCAAATATCTCGATCATCTGCAATTGCAGGGCATCTCCGCCGCCATTGCCACCAGCGATGATTCCTCAAAAGCCGCCGCCAACATCGAAAAATACAAGCAGTGCGGCACGGCCAAAGCGATGGATGCGCTTGTTACCGTTGCCATGGCCTACGAAGGCTTGGATGTGCCGCCGATTACGCATATCGCTTGCCTGACACATATTCGTTCACGCCCGTGGATTGAGCAGATGCTGGCCCGTGCCACCCGTTACGATGCCGCTTCGGGGCCGTGGGACAATCAAATGGCCTTCGTTTATGTGCCGGATGATCGCAATATGGTGGCGATCATTCAGGCAATGGAAAGTGAGCAAGTAAATGCGGTGCGCGGCGCGGCGCGCGATGATTTGGGCATTCAAGCCATTGGCGAAGCCGCACCACGCAACAATATCACGCCCGTCGGCAGCCAGGCCGAGCAGCGCCGCTGGAGTCAGGTCGGCAACCTCTTCGCGTGGGCCGGTGAAGAGTGGGCGATGGAGGACACCAAACCGGCGGCCTCCGCGCAACTGACTTTGCCAACTGTTGCACCGCAACATCTACCCGACCAGACGCCCAGTCAGATGGAAGCCAACTTGCGTCGCAAAATAGATGACTATTGCAAGGACTTAGACCGCTACCAGTTCGGCGGAAAGTGGGGCGAAACCAACAAAGCCATCACGCGCCAGTTCGCCCAACCGCGCAATCAAATGTCGCTCGTGCAACTTACCAAAGTCGTGAGTTGGCTCGAAGAAACCTACAACGTAGGCCGCCCGGTCGCCCCCAAAAAAGCCGTGCCCAAACCTCAAGAAGCGCCGAAACAAGTTTTAGTTTTCGCCACAAGAAGTAAGACGGAGTAATTTAATCTTCCTCAATCGCGTGCCACTTATCTCCCAGTGAAGTTGAACTCCACAGATTAAAAGGCGGCTCAGCATCATCAGGGCAGTAAACAATCCCTCCACGCCCCGAAGGGTCAGTATCCGTCCAAAAACAGGCGCAGCCATTTTCGTCGCCACCTTGCCGAATGTAAAAACCGCCTATCCAACGCGGATATGAGAATGGCTTATTAAATGTATGGCTTTGCGATTCTCGAACCAGAGCCGAATATGATAAGTGGTGGTTCATGCGAAGGGGCCATCGAAGAAAAACAATGGAAAAAGTCAGCATAAAACAGACACCGAAGATTATTACCTTCAAAGAATTCAATCTCGGTTCTTTGCGTTTCGCATATTGCGTCCCTACCCATAGAATGAACATCGCACTTGGTAATAGAATCCAAATCAAAACCGCCAAAACGCCCGTTAGAATAATGTCATAGCCCTGCGCTGACAAACCCACAAAACCAAATAAAATTAAAAAACACAGGATAGAGAACCAATGCACTTTAAATGAGCGAATAAGAAATATGATGTTGGCGCCGAATGTCATCTGTGTTTTAGAGACTTCAAAAGCAAGAAACTACCACATCATGCCCTTTTTCAAAACCGTCGCGCTTTGTGTGGGTGCTGCCGTGTTTTATGGCATCGTTCACGACCAGATTACGGCGCGGCTTAGCATTGAATATTTTACAGTTGCGCATCCGCCAATCGTGATTAGCGATTCGCCGACGGTGCAGGGTTTGGTATGGGGAATTGTAGCAACGTGGTGGAGCGGCGTTTTAATAGGAGTGCCGCTGGCTATTGTAGCGCGCAGCGGCGAATGTCAGCCGTGGGATGAAAAATGCTTGCGAAAACCAATCGCCGTTTTGTTAATCATCATGGCAATCGGCGCGCTGCTTTCAGGGCTAACCGGCTATTTTCTGGCACAAAGCGGGCGTGTAGTAATGGATGTCGGCTATGCTGATGCGATTCCTACCTCGCAGCACGTTCGTTTTGTCGCTGCCGCATGGGCGCATAACGCCAGTTATATACTTGGCTTTGTAGGCGGAGTGGTTTTAATTCTTCGCATATGGCTGGCACGTTGTGGCACGGCTTTGAATGAGGGTCTGAAATTAAAAGAGAAGCGATAATTCGCTTCTCTTTTAATTTACGCCACTTTGGTTTTTAGCTCTTCTTCCCATTCTTCTAAGGTGCTCATTGGTTCACCTTTGAAAGTGCCGGGTTCTTCTTCGACGCCGAAGTTGATTTCTGTTAATTCGGCGATGCGTTTTAAATCGTCCTCGGTTAAATCCGGTTTATCGGGGGCAGCCGCGAAATCTTCAAGTTGCTCGTAATCGTAGATATTGGGCAAAACGCTGGTGACGCACGGCTCGGCCAAGATGAATTTAATGGCGGCTTGGCCCAGGCTCTGATCGCGGCCTTCGGTGAGAAAATTCAAAGTTTCCAGTTTCTTCAAGCCGTTGTGGAGCCACGATTTGGGACGATGGCGGCGGTGGTCGCCGGGCGGGAAAGTTGTATCGGAGGTGTATTTACCTTCGAGCATTCCCGATGAGTGCGGCACGCGCACTAAAAGGCCAACATTCTGCTCACGCGCATCTGGGAAAAAGGCGTTACCGGGATACTGCTCCAGCATGTTATAAATGACCTGTAAAACCGCAAAATTACGATGGCGCAAAGCGGCAATGCCTTCGGTTACCCAGCCGTTAGCCGGGCCAAGCGCTACACCATAATGCAGCACTTTCCCTTCATCCTGCAAGGCTTCAAGTGTCGCCCACAGTTCATCGTTTTGCACCGAATCCATGCGCGCGTTGTGAATTTGCCACAGTGGAATGGCTTCGACGCCCAGTCGTTGCAGGCTTTGTTCGCAGGCGTAGCGAATAAAAGATGGCTCGAAGTTTTGCGGCAGTTCGTTTTGGCCCCGCCGCGCTTCGGGTGGCTCATTGTAAATGTCGTAGCCGAATTTGGTGGCATAAACCACGCCTTCGGGGTTAACACCAAAAGCATCGCGGAGCAGCGTTTCGCCGCGCCCGTTGCCATAAGTGTCGGCAGTATCAAAGAAAGTGATGCCCAGTTCGCGCGCGCGGCGCAGCATGGCGATGGCTTCTTCGTCGGTCTTCTCGCCCCACCAACTGGTAGCAACCGTCCAGACGCCAAAGCCAACTTCACTAACGCTTAAATCCGTGTTCGGAAAAGTGCGGAATTTCATTTTAGAGACTGGAGGCTGGAGGCTGGAGATTGGAAGCTGGAGTATGAATTCTATCCCCAGTCTCAAACCTCCAGCCTCTAACCTCTGATTTACTTCGCAGCGCCGATCTTAAAGATTTTGGTGCCGCAGGTTTCGCATTTGCCTTGTTGAGCGGGCTTGCCGTTCTTCATGGTGACCTGCTCTACGTCCTTCATTTCCTTCTTGGCTTTGCACTTTACGCAGTAACCTTCCATTGTTTTGCCTCCTAAGCAAATTTACAAGTTTTCGCTTTCGAAAAATTCGACTATTTCGCCATCGGGGCCTTTGATGAAAGCGATTTTGGTTTTCAGGCCCAGTTGTGTGAACGGTTCGGGAACTTTTGGCTCCAGTGTGACTTCGGCACCAGCAGCGCGGGCTTTTTCGACGGCTGCTTCGCAATCGTCGGCGCGCAAGGCAAAGTGCAAAATTGAGGCGCGATTGTCATCGGGGCCATTTTCGATTGCCTCGCGCTCAAAAATTTCCAGATAATTGCCATCGCCGGTATCCAGCATAACAGCGCGTCTCGGCGCCTCGTCCCAGGTGATTTTTTGGTTAAAACCGAGGCCTTGGGTATAAAAGCGAATGGATTCATCCCACTTCGCGGTGCGAATGGCAACGTGATGAAAACCGCAGCCGGGAATCGTATTGTTTTTCATGATTAAGAAACAGCCTGTTCGGCGCCGATGGTTTCGCCGGTTCCGGCAGGTAAAGTGGGGCTTTGCTTTTCGTGTTCGGCATAAACGGCGTGCGCGGCATCTGGCCCAACGCCGCGCTCAAATTTATGGCCCATTTCGGACAGAATCGAATCGAAGGCGGCTAAAAGCAGTTCGATATTTTCGCGCTGCGCCGAATAGCCCATGGTGCCGATGCGCCAGATTTTGCCCTTGCCATCACCCAGGCCACCGCTGATTTCAATGTGATAGTCCTTCAATAAGCGGGCGCGCACTTGCACATCATCAATACCATTGGGAATCTTTACGGCGTTTAACTGCCATAAACGATGGCCTTCCTGAGCAAAGGGTTCGAGGCCCATTTGCTGTAATCCGGCCATCAGAGCGCGCGAATGCAATTCATGGCGCGCCCAACGGTTTTCCAGACCTTCGACTAAAATCAAACGGGCCGCTTCGTATAGGCCAAAGAGCGCGTTGGAGGGCGCCGTGTGATGGTAAGCGCGCCCGCCGCCGGTATCACCCCAGTAGGTTTCTACAAGCGACATATCGAGATACCAGCTCTGCACCAGATTACCACGCACGTTGCGGTCGCGGATTTTCTGCATGGCGTTTGGGCTAAAGGTAATGGGCGAAAGGCCCGGCGGTGCGCCGATGCACTTTTGCGTGCCGGAAAAGCAGGCATCCACCTGCCATTCGTCAATCAGTAAAGGGCAACCACCCAGACTGGTGACGGCATCGGCCACGACAAGCGCGCCATAACGATGGGCGATTTGAACGATCTCTTCAATCGGCTGCAAGATGCCGGTGGACGTTTCGGCATGAACAACCGCCACGACTTTGGGCGCTTTCATGCCTTTGAGCGCTGTTTCAATCTGCTCCGGCTCAAAAATACGGCCCCAGGGCATTTCGATGGCTGTGACCTGCGCGCCCATGCGCTCGGCCATCTGCTTCATGCGATTGGAAAAGTAGCCGAAAACGCACACCAAAACTTCGTCGCCCGGTTCAATCAGGTTGCACAAAGCCGCTTCCATTCCGGCTGTCCCTGTGCCCGAAACCGCGCCGGTAATGGGGTTTTTGGTTCTAAAAACCTGGCGCAGCATAGCGCTAATATCGCCCATGATGCCCAAAAAGACCGGGTCAAGATGGCCCAACGTGTTAGCGCTCATGGCGCGCAGTGCTTCGGGATAAGAGGCCGAAGGGCCGGCGCCCATTAAAATACGCTTGGGAATCGAGATTTCGGGAAACTCGCACGACGAACCGGATAATGTGCCGTAATCGCCGTGACCGTTTGGGTGACCGTTCTGGTTTGACATCGCTTCGCTCAGACGCTAAAACGTCTGCTCCTTTGTGAACGGCGCACAGTATAGCAGTCTCCGAGCAGCTTCTGAGCGTGGAACATCCCGAAAAACGATATAATTTGAAAGAGACGACACGCGCCCCTACATTTTCCAGGCCCCTTCGGGCACTACAAGGAGCAGAACCATTTCATGGCAGGAATCGGACAAACCTTAACCCGCAACAGCTTTGAACGCTTGTCAGGTGAACTGAACGAACTCAAAAAACAACGTGCTGAAGTGTCGGATGAAATCCGCGAAGCGCGTGAACAGGGCGACTTGCGTGAGAATTTTGCTTATCACGACGCCAAAAATCGTCAGGGCATTTTGGAAGCGCGCATTGCTTTACTGGAATCACGTTTAGATGATGCCACCGTTTTGGAAGAAGGCGCCGCGTTAGAGCAGGTGGCTATCGGCACAACCGTCACGGTGCGGCGCGGCAATGAAGATCGCGAGCGAACTTATGTCATTGTGACCGAAGACGAACTCGATCAAGTGGACAACGGCGCCACAGCCGATTCACCCATTGGCAGCGCCCTAATGGGCAAACGCACCGGAGATAACATCGAAGTGCAAGGCCCCAACGGCCCCATCAATTTTGAAATTTTGAAAATTGGATGATTTTAACCCCCAACCCCCTTGGTAAGGGGGCTTTACGCTGCTGAGAATCATACGCTGTTGCTCGTTTCAGGTGTTCAAAAGAGTAATAGCAAGAACCCAATAAAGCCCCCTTGCCAAGGGGGTTGGGGGTTCTTACTTCGCTGCTAAAAACACCATAGTCAAGTCATCAGATTGTGGGGCACCGGCAACGTGATCTTCGACGGCGCGCTCCATCGAAATCAAGTCTTCGGGTTCATCGGGCGCCAGACCGGGGCCGCAGGGCGAAAGTTCGACGAGTTTGCCTTTGTCTGCGCCCATAACGGCAGTTTGACTGGCGACGACAGCAATGGGATGAGCATTTGTGGTTTGCGTTGATGCTGTCTCGCCCAATCCGCTTTTAGAGATTTGGGCGTGACTCATGACATTGAGAATACGCTGCATGCCGAACTCTTCGCCGCTGGCGTTCATTGCTTCCGTTAAGCCATCGGTAAACAACAAAATGCGGTCGCCCGACTGCAAAGTGACGGTATCAATTTCCAACATTTGATCGAAATCAGGCGAACCTAAAACGCCAAGGGCAAAGCCGGCGGGCGCGATGACATCCGTTGAATCATCAGGATGAGCCACAATCAGCGGCTCATGCCCAGCGCGCGCCCAGGTGAAGCGGCGCGTCGAAACTTCTAAGATGCCGTAAATGCAGGTGATAAACATCTCCTGCGGCAAGTCATTTCCAATAAATTCATTGACGTTTTGCAAAACCTCTTTCACATCGAGGTTGTGCCGGGCCTGCATCCGAAAGGCGCTGCGTATCATGGCAACAACCAGAGCAGCATGCACACCTTTGCCCGAAACATCGGCAATCACAATACCAAGATGGTCTTTATCTACTTCAAAAAAGTCGTAGTAGTCGCCGCCCACTTCAGTCGCCGCCGAGCCGTAGGCACCAATTTCAAAACCGGGGATGACCGGGCAGTGATCGGGCAATAACCGTTGTTGAATGTCATGTGCAATTTTCAGTTCGCGCTGCAAGCGTTCTTGCTCGCGCACTTCGGAAATCAAGCGCACATGATTGATAACTAAAGCGCCCTGATCGGCCAGAGCTTGCAACAGCGATTGGTCTTCGTTGTTAAAGCTGCCGCGCTGCTTTTGCAAAACGGCGATGACGGCTTGCGGCTGGTCGCGCACACCTAAAGGCGCGACCAGCATCGAGTAATCTCGAAAATACTGCGTGGTTTTGCCCTGCACGATGCCTTCAACGCGCACATCGGGCACCAGGCGTCCCCGCCCGTTTTGTGCCACTTCGCCGATAATGCCCTCGCCCAGAGCAAACGCTTGCTTCAAGGCCTGCGCTTGCAAAACTTCGGTCGCGCCACTTTGATGTTCGGCATAGGCAATAGATGTATCGGTGTAAAGCGGCGGAAAGAAGTGCCGCATAACCGGCGGGCCGAGTTGTTTGGTGTCGGGGTGATACAAGTAGATGGCAGCCGCGTGCGCTTCGGTGGTTTCCAGTGCCGAGGATAAAATTAAATCAAGCACCGTTTCCAATTCCGGGGCTGTGGAAAAAGCAGCGCCGATGCGCTGCAAGAATTGGATAATGACTTGACGTTCGCGGCCCAGGCGATGCCGCGAGCGTTCCATGACTTCATATTCGGCAAGCACATGCCGCGCGATCATAACCACAAACAAAGTCAGGCTGGCGGTCTGGCCCAGCATTAATGCCGCCGGATTGCCGAATAAGCTGCCGATAAAACTCTGGCCCATGTCAGGCAGGCGGCTGAAGATGCTGCCGGCTATCCAAAAACCAAAGGCCGCGAAAAGCAGCTTGCGCGGAAACTCGGATTCACCGCGCTCAACATCTGATTGTCTCCATAACGCAACCAGAATGCCGGCCACCAGAAGCGCCCGCGCCGCAAAAGTTACTTGCCGTGTCAATAAAACAACCGGCATCCAGGACTTCAGGTTTTCTTGTAAGGCAAGTCCCTTTTCTATCGAAGCACTGGGAGCTAAATGATTGAATGTAACCGCCGCCCCGCCCCACAGGCCATAGATGCGCGCCATGATAACGACAACTATAGTAACCCATAGCGCGACCAGAACTAAAGAAATCCGATCCAGCAAAAAACGCTGCTGGCCGCGCGTTTCATAAAGCACGCCGGTGCCCAGCAGAATCAAAGCTAAAACTCCGCTAAGATGCCACCATACCTGCACGCGCATCGCTTGAAGCAGAGCGCCGATCTGCAAAGGGTCGCTGGGTTGGGTGGCCCCCATAGTGCGCCACCAATCAAGGTAAGCGCCATAGAGATTAGGTTCGCTAATGACGGCGAATAAGTTGGTTTCGCAAAATTGATGCAGCGTGAGAACAACAAAAGCCAGCAAAAGGCGCGTGTAGAGTGCGCGGCGACGGCGGGCTGAAGCAAAGTAATTTTGACCGGGTTTTTCTTCGGTAAAAACCAGATACAGCAGTTCCCGGCGTCGGGCGGCGCTCCAATCGAAATAAACCAGCAGCAATCCCGCTACAACCAGGATGAGGTTGAGGATGCTGATGCCGACTACAAAATAGGAAAAAGGATAGGGACTATTCATAGCAGGATCGCCGCGCTGCCCTGCTCTCTCCCAACGATTCTACCGAATCCAAACATGATTCTTATGAATCCGAAGTGGCGCTTCGGTAATAACACCCACGATAATATGTGGAGTTCATGGCTTAGTCTATTAAAAGCCTGATTTGGCTGACGAACCATGATGTGCTTTCCGCTTATCTGCTTTTTCAGGTTGCTTGCAACTTCTTCACTGTGGAGCCATCGGCACATTATAGCAAGGATAGGAGTTCATACCTAACCTTTGTCATCTTTTGCATTTCCTTTTTGCGTCCTGGCCTGAGACTTCACGCGAAGGTAATGACGTGTAAATTGAAAGGAGCGATGGCCGAGCAAATCGCGCACTACACCTTCATCAGCGCCATTTTGCAACAGATGCGCACCGCAACACAAACGCAATGTGTGCGGCGTAATATTTTCGCCCAAACCCGCTTGGCGCCCGCAGTTTTGCACCGCTAAGTAAATCGCTACTTGCGACATGGGCAGTCCGCGACGACTGAGCCACAGGGCATCGGTTGGTATGGGCGCTTTGCCTATCTGCGGGCCTTTTGCCAGTTCGGGACGGGCGTTTTGCACGTAATCGCGCAAGGCTTGCAGTGCGGGGCGTCCCAAAGGCAAAATGCGGCTCCGTTTGGTTTTGCGCGCCTGAAAAGTCTCTTGTCTTTCCACTCCGTCGCGCACGCATAATTCTCCGGCGCGCCAATCAATATCGCACAACATCAGAGCCATACATTCACTGACACGCAATCCCGTCCCATAGAGCACTTCCAACAACGCCCGGTCACGCTTGCCAGAGGCCGACAAGGCATCAGGTGTTTCAAGCAGTCGTTCGATTTCCGCAATGCTTAAAACGGGGGCACTCTTTGAACCCGGCTCTTGATCCTGACTTTTAAAAGGTGCTAAATGCAGCGTCGGATTGCTTTTGACCAACCCTTCAGATTCCAGCCATTTAAAAAAACTTTTCAGGGCCGACAACTGGCGGTTTTGCGAAGAAAGCGCATAGCCGTCCAGGCCATTGAAATAACGTCGTAAATGCAGATGTGTGACGCTTTGCCAACCGGGTTTCGGGCCGAGTTCGCCCTTTTCTTGGAGCCAGACTGCAAAATGGTTTAAGTCACATTCGTAACTGCAAACCGTATGGGGCGAAGCAGCGCGCACCTCGCGCAAATAAGCGAGGTAGGCCGCAATTCTTTGCTGAAGCTTACCGGGCCTTTCCATTGACTTTTAATCCTGCAATTGTTTCTTCCACTCGTGAAAAGCCAATTGAGCGCGCTGGGCCTGACACGCCGGTTTGTCGGCTTTCTTCATCTTTTCCGGTAAGGGCGGCAAAAGCGCCCAGTTTGAATTCATCGGCTGAAAATGCTTGGCTTCGGCGTGCGTTATGTAATGCGCCAGGGCGCCATGTATGGTTTCGCGCGGGAAAACCAAAGGTTCTTGTCCGTTCATAAAGCGCGCCGCATTAATACCGGCCATAAGGCCCGCCGCCGCGCTTTCGACATAACCTTCTACACCGGTTAATTGCCCGGCAAAGAATAAGTCATCACGCGTCTGCGTTTGCAAAGTCGGGCGCAAAACGGCAGGCGAATTGATGAAAATATTTTTGTGAATCACGCCAAAGCGCACAATCTCCACATTTTGCAAGCCGGGAATGAGACGCAAAACGCGGGTTTGTTCGGGCCACTTGAGACGGGTTTGAAAGCCAACCAGGTTAAACATGGTTGCTTCGGCGTTTTCGGCACGCAGTTGCACGGCGGCAAAAGGCCAGCGATCTGTTTTGGGATCGGTCAGCCCGGCACCACGCAAGGGGCCATAACGCATGGTCAAACGGCCACGATTTGCCAACTCTTCAATCGGTAGGCAGCTTTCAAAATAAGGCACATCTTCATCGTTATGCGCTTCGGCTTTTTCGGCGCTTAAAAGCCCTTCGCGCAAAGTGTCGTATTGCTCTTCGCTCAAAGCCGCGTTCCAATAGGCGGCCTCGCCTTTTTCGTAGCGCGAGGCTAAAAACAGAGTTTCATAATCCAGCGTGTCGGCATCGACAATCGGCGCAACAGCATCAAAGAAATTCAGAAAATCGCCGCCTAAATGCCTTTGGATGTCTGCCGCTAAAGCCTCTGATGTCAATGGCCCACTGGCAACAATGCAAGTGCCGTCAGGAATGGCCTGCACTTCGCCGCGCATGATTTCGATGTTGGGATGCGCTTGCAATTTTCCTGTGATTTCGGCAGCGAAACGGGCGCGGTCAACCGCCAGAGCGCTACCGGCAGGCACGGCACTCTGGTCGGCGCTGGAAATTATCAGCGAGTCCAGTTCACGCATTTCCCATTTGAGCAACCCACTGGCT
>DASWNL010000099.1:0-7551 GCA_036399215.1 Abditibacteriaceae bacterium | reverse complement strand
TTCGTTCTAATAGTGGCAGGGATCATGGCCTGGATGCTGATCGGGGAGCCACGACAACAGGCTGCAAGCGCACAAAGTTGGGTGGCTACACCATGCACGGTTACGTCCAGCCAAATTCGCACAAATCGCAGCGGGGCCGGCGGAGGTAGCTCAACCGGTAGAGGTCGCTCAAATTACAGCGGGGGCACCTGGACATCCTGGATTTCTATCCACTACACCTATGTCTGGAACGGCGAAACGCTGAGCGGCAATGTTTACTCTTTTGCACCGACTTCCAATTATAGCGCTGACGAAATGCAAAAGATTGTGAATTCGCTGCCGCCCGGCACCAACACAACTTGCTATGTCAACCCTAACCGCCCCCTGGAATCTGTGCTCAATCGTGACACGCCAGGCGCGTTACAGGGCGGGCTGCTTCCATTCGTTGTGTTGATTGTCTTCTTTGCTATGGGCTTCGGGGTGTGGCGACTCAAGGCGAGGTCTACCTGAGGAAGTAAGATATTTATTGCTCGCTGACAAGGCCCTAATTAAATACTCTCATGCGCCAACAATTGCGCTTGTTGCTTCATTCTTTAGCCATCAACGGCAAAGATATCCGCTACGCCCTTCGGCAATCCGGCTTTGGACGAGGCGCTAAATTATCTGGCCCGCCGCGTCTTCTGTTTTATGCTGTCAATGGCGTAGGTTTAGGCCATGTGACACGGCTTTTGGGCATTGCGCGCCAGATGCGAAATCTTCAGCCGGATGTCGAGATTTTGTTTCTTACCAGCAGCGAAGCGGCGCACCTCATTTATCGCGCCGGTTTCGCCTATGTAAAAACGCCTTCCCACTCGTTAGCCGGTCAAAAACTTCTCGATGAGCCTTCAATTTTGCGCCTCAATCATCATGCGGCGCTCATTACTATGCTTTCGTTCAAGCCGCACTGCTTAGTGGTCGATTGCTTTCCTGCCGGCCTGCAAGACGAGCTTTTGCCGCTCCTCCAAACTTCACTACGTAAAGTTTTTGTCTTCCGCGCACAACGAGAAAACACTACGCGCGGAGCCGATTTCCAGAAGGCTCTCAGCCTTTACGATTTGATCCTGGTGCCGCACAAAGAAGGTAGCGAGAGTGTGTTGCTTCCCACATCGGCAAACTCAGTGTGGACAGGGCCAATGATGGCTTATGAGCAAAGCGAAATGCTTAGCCGTGAAGCAGCACGCGCCGCCCTTGGCTTGCCATCAGATAAGTTGGTCGGCCTGATCACCTTAGGCGGCGGTGGCGAAGCAGAAATAGCAGCCGCACGTCGCCATATTGAAGAAGCATTGCAAGAAAAGCCAAATGATGAAACCTGGGTAGAGGTTGAAGGCCCGCTTTTGCGCCATACACCAGAAAGTTTTAACTTCTCGTTTCCCTGGCGCGTGTTGCGCGATGTGCATCCTTTGATGCTCTATTTGAACGCTTTCGACGGCGCGATTTCGGCAGTGGGCTATAACACAGTTCAAGAATTGCAAGTCGCGGGCGTGCCAACGATTTTATGGCCTTTTCCGCGCCTGTTGGACGATCAAAACGCACGCGCGCAGCAATTGGCGCAGGCCGGGCGCGCTTTAGCTATTGACGAAGGTATCGGCGAAAATCGCTCTCAGCAACTGGCGAATGCTTTACAAGAATTGAAGCAGGAAAGCACGCGCCGCCAATTGCGTGAAGCCATGAAAATTGCTGCTGAGCCGACGGCGCGAAACGGCTCCGCTATCGGCGCTGAAGCGATTTTGAAACTGCTGCAACCGTGAAAAAGCTTCCCGGTGGTTTTACGACCTTTAATTATGGGGCGTGGCATGATTTCTGGTAGATTGGGCGGCAACGAATTTTAAAACCGTTTTGAAAAGGCTCTATTTATGGCACTTGGCGCATCTAATCGCAACGGGCGTCCCCTTGTCGCATTGCAACTTTATACGCTACGCGATGCCACCGCACAGGACATGATTGGCACGCTGCGGCGCGTGGCTGAAATGGGCTACGAAGGCATTGAACTGGCGGGCAACGGCAACGCAACAACCGAAGAAATCACATCGGCACTTCACGAGCTTAACTTGCAATGTGTTGGCAGTCATACGGGAATTGAGGCGCTGCAAAATGATCTGCCCAATGTCATCCAGAGCGCCAATTGGCTGGGTCATCGCCACGTTGTGTGCCCCTACATCGGCGAAGAGTGGCGCTCGGAAGAGGGTTACCAAAAATTAGCTGCTCTTTTATCAGACATCGGCGCGCAACTGAGGCGCGAAGGCTTGCAGATGTGCTATCACAACCATGCTTTCGAGTTCGAGAAATACAACGGCCAGTATGGTCTGGACATTCTACTGGGCAGCAGCGACCCTGACTCATTACACGCCGAGATTGATACCTTCTGGGTGCAAAAAGGCGGTGAGGAACCCGGCGCTTTTATCGAAAAGTATGAAGGCCGCACTCCCTTGATTCACCTCAAAGACATGACTCCAGACGGCAATTTTGCACCCGTTGGTGAAGGAACCATGAACTGGGATACAGTTTTCGAGGCCAGCGATGGTAATGCCGTCGCTTATATTGTCGAGCAAGACCAGTGCGAGGGCGACCCTTTTGAAAGCGTGCAGGCCAGCATTAAGAATTTGAAAAACTGGGGCAAGTTATAATTTTGAATTTTTAATTTTAAATTTTGAATGGAATGCAACTCAAAATTTAAAATTAAAAATTCAAAATTAATGAGGAACACCATGTTAATGCCGATTGGCGATGACAACGAGGGGCGCGTTACAACGCCAATAGTGACTTACATTCTGATTGGCATTAACTTAGCCGTCTTCTTTTTCCTGCAAATGACGAGCAGCACGTTCGATTACTCGTATTCGATCATCCCCCGCGAAATTACCACCGGAAGGGACATCGTCGAACAAGTCGCAATTAACGGCACTACTATTCCTCTTGGCCCCGGCCCCACGCCCATTTACCTGACGATTTTCAGCGCCATGTTCATGCATGGCGGTTTCATGCATTTGTTCGGCAACATGCTATATTTATGGATCTTCGGCGATAACGTCGAAGATGCCTTAGGCCCGGTTAAATTCCTGGCTTTTTATCTAATCTGCGGCATCGCCGCCACTTATGCGCAGATTTTCACTGATCCCAATAGCCTGATTCCCAATTTGGGCGCATCGGGCGCGATTGCCGGCGTGCTGGGTGGTTATTTAGTGATGTTTCCCACCCGCCAGGTGCGCGTTTTAATCGGTATGCTGGGTATTATTCACCTGCCGGCTTTGATTGTCATCGGCCTGTGGGGCGCGCTGCAATTCATGAGCGGTCTTGGCTCTATTGCGCCGGGCACGGAGCAAGGCGGAGGTGGGGTAGCTTACTGGGCGCACATTGGCGGTTTTGTCGCCGGCTTGATTTTGGTGTCGCTGTTTCGCAATCCTGCCACACAACAACGCGTGCGCGAGCGTATCAATTACCTCGACCACGTGGACAACACACATCGCCGTTATTGATTGCTCTTTGTCATTGGTCAATAGTCCTTTATTCTTGGCGCTATGCCGGCCATGATAAAATAAAAGCGGTTGTTTTGTCGCCGCAAGCAACACATGACAAAGGACTATTGACGAAGAACCACTATGCCCACCTCAATTACACATGGCATTCGCATCAGCGTGGCCTCGGACTATGTGCCGGAGGCTTCCAAACCCGATGAGGGGCGCTTTTTGTTCGCCTATCACATCACCATCGCCAACGAAAGCGACCAGGCCGCTCAACTACTGACGCGGCACTGGATTATCAAGGACGCTTACAACAACATCGAGGAAGTGCGCGGCGAAGGCGTCATCGGTCAACAGCCCTTTTTAGCGCCGGGCGAATCTTTCCAATACTCCAGCGGTTGCCCGCTGCCAACAGAATGGGGCACCATGCGCGGAACTTATAGCATGGTTCGCTCCGATGGCGAGCCATTTGAAGTCGAAATCCCCGTTTTCGCCTTATTGCCGCATTACTTTTTGAATTAGTTGTTCAATAGTTGAAAGTTGTTTTCCATGCCTCTCGAAAAATCATTCTCCGACCTCGCCAACGATGCAAAAAGCCGCATCCGAGAAATCGGCGCAGACGAACTCAATGAGAAATTGAAAAGTGATTCGCGCGACTGGGTGTTGATTGACGTGCGCGAGAACGACGAATTTCGGGAAGGCCACTTGCCCGGCGCGCGAGGCATCGGACGCGGTATATTGGAATATCACATCGCTGATGAAGTGCCCGATAGCGAAACAGAAATCGTGCTTTACTGCCGGGGTGGCAACCGCTCGGCTTTGGCCGCTGACGCACTACAAACAATGGGTTATACCAATGTCTGGTCACTACGCGGTGGCTACCGTGAGTGGATAACTGCTGAAAATCGGCCTGTCACAACCGAAGGCGAACCGATTAAACACTAATCTTGATTAAAAACAAAATCAACTGTTGAACCTATGCCTGACACATCCCAACTGCCGTTTTTACTCCGTCTTTTAGATGACCCTTCGCCGCGCGTGCAAGCTAAAGTGCGCGGCACTTTGCGTGCTTTTGGCCCGCAATTAAACAGCGAAGTCGCCAGCTTTCTGGCAAAAAACCAGATCGCATTAAATGAGCAGCAGCAAGCAGTTCTGGAAGAAATTTACGCCGATTGCGCCGCCGAACACGAAGATTTCGCCGCCTTATGGCGTGCTATTCAAAACAGCAACGACGAATGGTTCAAACTGGAAAGCGCCTTCGCCTTTTTAGCACGCTGGCAGTTCGAGGTGGAACACGACGCTCGTGCCTGGGAAAGCTTTTCACTGCACACTTTGCTGGACGATTTAGCCCAGGAATATCGAGAAACCGGCGAAGACCACGACGCCTTGTCTTTAGCCAACTGGCTTTTTGGCCCGCGCGGCTTAGGCGGCGCCCAGCCGGAGAATTATTACAATCCGCTGAACAGTAACCTGATTCACGTTTTGCAAAGTGGCGAAGGCTTACCGATTAGCTTAGCCGCCATTTTCATGCTGACCGGCCAACGCCTCGACATCGAAGTGCATGGCTGCGCCTTTCCCAGCCACTTTTTAGCGCGCAGCGGCGAACTGTTTTTCGATTGCTACAACGGCGGACGCCTGCTCGAACAACGCGAAAGCAACGCCATTTTAAAAGTCATGCCCGATGCGCTTTTGCCTTCCAGCGCCGCCCCCATCATCGCCCGCGTTCTGTTCAACCTCATCAACGCCTACCAACACAAAGACGAATACGAAAAAGCGCGCGGCTGTTTAAATCTGCTGGAACAATTGAAGCAAATGGAAACGGCGATTTAAAGAGGAGCCGAAATCCTCTAAAAGGACGCTACAAAATCCTTCAGTAATTTACGGTTTTTCTGATATTATCCTGACCACTCGTGGTGCGGTCTAATCACTTGTTCTGCTGCTTGCGCTCGACGTTGCTGAAAGCAATACTCCTGATAAGGTAACCTCAATGAGTTATTTAGGATACGCCACAGAAGAGCAGCCAGAGCAGATTATTGATATTTCTAATCATCTTCAAGTAGTTGATTGGGGTTCAAACTACGTCATTTTGCAAATTCACTCGTCTGAGGGGCGATCACTTCTCTTTGACTTTTATCAGGCTGATGGGCCAGTCACGCTAATTCATGGGCCAACTGGCAACTCGGCTGGCGCGCCAAAGCGCAAAGCACAATTCAATTTCAGGACTTCGGTTGAAGGCACTTACATTCAAACAACGGCACGCTTGAATCGCACAGGTTCAGAGGAGCAAGGCACCTTCTAACGCCCTAAAACACCATAACTTAGAGTTGTGCCATCGCGCCATATGTGATAATTGATTGCAAATGATAATGAGTTACAATAATTCATACGAAAAGAGTAAAAAATAATGAAGCAAATGAGAATTGGCGCAGTTGTATTTTTGGTAGCCGGTGCATTTTCAGTAGGTTACGCTTTGTCTCAAAACCAACAGCCCGAACCCGTTTCTGCTGAGGCCGCAGCTTTATTCCAGGAACTGGCAAAAGCCGAAACTGACACATTTATACAATACATGGGAAAGACCGAGGGAATACCGGCTAACTTACAAAAAGTGGTTCGTGGTTATGTAAAAGGTGCCCAAAATCCCCAATTGGTAGATGGAGCGGTTTTGCGCGCACTCGACTATTACCACACAAATTCAAAAAATGCAGAGGGAACTGTGGTGCGTCTTGCTCTTATCCAAGTTGGGCAGAAGCAAAAGCTAATTGAACAGAATGATCAATTAATCAAAGACAATCAGCGTGTCATAACATTACTGGAAAAGATAGCAGCCAAAAAATAATCTTGCTTTTATTTGCCAACATCAGCACAATAAGGCGCTAACCATCAACAAAACAGCATCGATTGATTGGGGTCAAATTTGTTATGCTTCATGGCGCTGTTTTAGCGAGTGAGCGTTTTACTTTTACCCTAACACCAAACTGCCATACTTTTCCGCGATGACATTGCGCTTGATTTTGCCGCAGTGGAGTCAACACGCACAACCTCGCTATAATCTGGTTATGAGTTACCAAGAGATCATCACTATCGAACCCGGCAAGCGCGGTGGTAAGCCTTGTATTCGCGGAATGCGGATTACTGTTTACGATGTGTTGTCTTACCTTGCCTCCGGCATGACTCCCGATGAGATTATTGAAGATTTCCCCTATCTGACCCAGGAAGATATTCGTGCCTGCTTGAGTTATGCGGCTGAACGAGAGCGACAAATGGTTGTGGCACAGGCATGAAGCTGCTGTTTGACCAAAACCTATCACCACGCCTTGTCACAAGCCTTGCTGATTTATTTCCTGATTCCAACCACGTTTATCCACTGGGGCTTGACCAAGTTTCAGACATTGAGGTGTGGAGTTACGCGAGAGACAATGGATTTATTTTAGTCAGTAAAGACGCGGATTTTAGTGAGCTAAGCCTCTTGCATGGCAATCCGCCGAAGCTAATCTGGCTACGGCTGGGCAACTGCACCACAACTCAAATCGAAAATTTGCTCCGCTCCAATTATGAAGTTATCGAACAGATGAGCCAAGATTCTACGACCAGTATTCTATCGCTCTTTTAAACGTGATAGGTATCAACTTCCCCAGACAATATACTACTCCAAAACCAAACTTCCATACTTTTCCGCGATGACGTTGCGCTTGATTTTTAAAGTGGGCGTCATTTCGCCTTTTTCGACGGAAAAGGCTTCGTCTAACAGGGCGATTTTGCGGATTTTTTCAAAGTCGGCTAAAGCCTCCGATTGCCCATCAATTTCCTTGCGAAAGAGTTGCTGAACGGCGCTCTGTTGAAGCAAAACGGCATCGTTTTCGGCTTCGATTTTGTTTTCCTTGGCCCATTCTTTGACGCGTTCGATATGGGGCACCACAAGGGCCGAAACGGCTTTTTGCTTGTCGCCTAAAAGCACAATTTGCTGAATGAAAAGCGATTCGGCCATTTTGAGTTCAATCGGTGCGGGCGCGACTTTTTTACCGTTGGCTAAAACCAACAAATCTTTTTTGCGGCCTGTGATGCGCAAATAGCCATC
>DASWNL010000098.1:0-7956 GCA_036399215.1 Abditibacteriaceae bacterium | reverse complement strand
GAACTTGCCGGCCACGCTGTCCAAAACCGGCGAGAGCATTTTGCAGGGTTGGCACCATTCGGCCCAAAAATCTACAACCACCGGTGTATTGGATTTAACAACTTCAGCGTCGAAGTTTCCGGCTCCGACCGAAGCAACACTTGACATAATTTTCTCCTTTAAATACAAAAGCCCTTTGGAACTCTTTCGGAAAAGGGCGCGCTACAGTTTCATTAACAACTAACCAAAACAAGCAACCAACACTTTTCGCGGCGGGCAGACGGATAGCATCACATCAGGTTGCCCTACAGGTTGTTTTTCTATCGAGCAAGCCGCTTTCACCTACTACTTTTTGCTACGGCCTACCCTGCCTGCCATTGCGAGTCTCCATCGCTCTCGTGATTCGATGCGCAGAAATTAAGCGCCCGAAGAGCACATCAAGGGCCAGATTGGTATTGGCATTGCGTAAAATATAGTGACGGGTTCGCCGCACTTGGTCAAGCCCGTCAGCCCAGACCTCGGCAGCCGACAGGGCAATATCACTATTCTTTTCCGCCTTCAAGCTTTGCGTCCAACGCGCGCGATAAACCGTTGCCAGTTCATCTAAAAAGCGTGCCGTTGCCGAGCGCACTTCCTTGGCATCCAGCTTTTTGTTTTCGCTTTTGCTCTCGCTTTTACCGTTCTTACTAATTGCCTTGAGCACACTCTGATCTTCATTCCACCACAAGCGCGCCAGGCGAAGAGATTCCTCGGTAAGTCCTAAAGCGCCAACGGGCTGCGAACGCATAATGCGCGCCACCATCTTTTCCACTTCGGCAAAACGTGACAGAGGCGCTTCCATTTCGTCGTCCTGCGCCAATAAGCGATGCGTTTCGCGCCAGGCCGCGCCCGGACGTCCCTGCGCTACTTTCAAGGATTGCTGCACAACTTCTGGTGATGCCCCGGCGAAGTTCACGTGTATCCAGGAGGCAATTTCGTTTTCGGGCGCCAGACCTAACGGCAAGTGCCAGCAGCGCGAACGCACCGTCGGCAGTAATTGGCTGGGGTTGCCGGCCAGTAAGATAATGCAAAGGCCACGCACCGGCTCTTCAAAAGTTTTCAGCAGAGCATTTTGCGCTTCGATGTTCATTCGCTCAGCCTGCACAATGACCATCGCTTTACGCGGCCCAATCAATGGGCGGCGCATTGCTTCGTCACCAAAACGCCGCGCTACATCAACCGTTAAAATGCTTCCTTCCAAGGCATCGGGCGCAATGATCCAATCTTTTTCCTCGCGCGCTGCTGCTACTAAAGGCCGGAAAACTTTGTAATCAGGAAAGGTTTCAATCTCAACCTGGTGACAAACACGGCAATGGTTACACGGCGCCGGTAAACCATCCTCGTCAAAAACCGTATCCGGGCACAGCAAGAGCTGCGCATAACGGCGCACAAGGGTTTCTTTGCCAACTTGTCCCGGCCCGCTGATAAGTAACGATTGCGGCACGCTATCTTTGGCAAAGGCGCGTGCCAGAGCGGCCCATCGCTGCTGATGACCAACAAGAGGAAGACTGGCGGTTGGAGACTGGAGACTGCTCATGCCGAAATTAAATGACGATCACGCATAATACTTAAAACCGTTTGATGCACCTCTTGTGGCGCAGGCGTGGCATCAATTATTACAACGCGCTGCGGTTCCTCACGCGCGATTTGCAAGAATCCCTGGCGCACTTTTTCCTGAAATTCCAGGCCCCGCGCCTCAATGCGGTCTTCACCGCGCACCGCGCACCGGCGCTCCTGTGCGGTTGCTACATCTAAATCAAAAATCAACGTTAAGGCTGGCTTTGCCGATTCTATGGCAAAAGCGTTCATTTGCTTGATGAAGGCAATCTCCAACCCCAGTCCGGCGCCTTGGTAGGCTACGCTGGAATCCGAAAAACGGTCACTTAAAACGATGGCATCACGTTTCAGGGCGGGGCTAATGACTTCCTCGACATGCTGTGCGCGGGCCGCACCAAACAAAAGCAATTCAGCGCGCTTTGACAACGGTTGCTCGGTGTGCAAAAGATAGTTGCGGATTGCTTCGGCTAAAGCGGTTCCACCCGGTTCGCGCGTAGTGACGACTTCACGCCCTAACGCGCGAAAATACTCCGCCAGCAAAGTCAATTGCGTGCTTTTGCCGCAGCCATCAATACCTTCAAAAGTGAGAAACAAAATGTTGGGGAAAGATAAAGTCGTAATACAAATTGACGATTCGCTCTTACTTTAACTTATCAATGGCTTGTTGAATCATGCCGGCAGATTTTTCGTGACCGGCTTTAGAACGCGCCAGTTTGACGGCTTCATTCCACTTGGCTTTGGCTGCCGCTGTTTTATTCTGCTTGCGCAATGCTAAACCGTCATTCCACAGCTTTTTCAACTGCATTTTGGTTTTCGGGTCGCCTGACGCGGCTGAATTTGGGGTAACCGGTTTTGCACCAGTAGGCTTGCTGCCGGTTGGTGCCGCACCAGTCGGCGCGCCAGTTGAACTACCAGTTGGAGCACCGGTTGTCGGCGGAGCACCAGTTGACCCTCCACCGGTTGGCTGCGTCATGGCCGGCAATTCAGTCAGCTCTTCCTCGTTCTCACCTTGCTGCGAATACCAAAAGGCGCCGCCGCCGCCCAAAACGAGTAGCACCGCTAAAACCGGCAACAATTTTTTCAGCCCGCCGCCCTTACTTTCTTTAGGAGGTGCCGTTTCAGTAGCTGCCGAGCTTGTATCAAAGGGCGTTGCTGAGTCGTTTGAAAGAGCACCTGTGGATGGATCAACAAAGGCACCACTATCAAGCGCAGTTTGTGAATTTGCCCGTGCTGCCTGAGCAGGCGGCAAATTGACGTGTGAGCCAAAGTCGCCGAACTCATCCGGGGCGTCTTCGTTTTGAGTATTGTAAGCGGAAAATTGCGGTTGCGGCGTTGTAGGGGCCACGGAAAAATCGGGAGCTGCCGCAGAAGCATTCGGCACAGGAGCGCTTTGCGCTGAAGCAGCCTGTGTAGCGGCTTCTTCAGAGAAAGTTTCAAACCATGATTCGTCTATCGGTTCTTCAGTTGCGTTCCGGGCGCGGCCTGTAGTGGAGTTGGGTTGCGCTTCCACACCAGCTTCGCTCGTTGCGCCGCTATCGGGATTTGGATTATCTGCTTCACCGGCGGCCTGGCCTTTTTTGCGGCCAAAAGAAAGAGCCATCACTGCCTCCTGAAAAAATCAGCTTATAGTCGTCTCAATGCCCGCAGTTTATATGAATCATTTGCCAGACGACCATAGGATAAATGTATGCTTGCAAACCAAGCACAACTTCTTTTACTCCGTTAATATTGTATCGTCGTGGGAATAAGCCGGAGCGCAGCAACATAAAAACCTTAGATCATCTGGCCCTACGTTCCAGATTTTATGGCGCGACCCGGCAGCAATGAGCACCGCATCGCCCGCTTTTAAATCGCGTGTTTGCTCTTCGATACGCAAGCGGGCTACACCCTGTAAAACGTAATAAATTTCTTCAGCACGCGGGTGATAATGCTCAGTTGTTGCGCCGCCCGGTGCTAAGGTCGCTTCGGCCAAACTCTGATTCTGCACACCGCAAAAATTCGGATGAATCAATTCCCGAATCTGTGAGCCATCTGCCGTGATAAAAGGAGTTGCTTTGTTGCGTTGAAAAATTTCCATATACAAACGTTGAAAGCTGGAGAAGAATCTCCAGCTTTCAACATTAAGACCTATTTTATCGTGGCACTGTCGGCAAAAAGCGCACGCGGCGATTAGGTTCGCGGCCTACGCTATACGAGCGCAGATGGAACCGCTCTGCAATTTGATGCTGCAAGCGGCGCATAGGTTTGCTTTGCGGTCGCAGTTCAACAGGCTCCGCCTGGGCCATGACGCGTTGCGCCGCGTTGCGCGCTTCTTGCAAGGCCAAATCGCGTGGAGACTGGCGATCATCCATTGCCTGGCCACTGAACAAGTCATGTAAACGCGAAAGAATCTGACCATAAGTGTTGCCGCGCACGCCGATAAAAGGCAGATTCAATTCGCGTGCTTCGCGCAGCATGGTGCTGGAAGTCGGCACGCCATCCTCGCCCGCTAACATTAAAACGGCATCCGCTTCGTTCCAACTGCGCGCGATTGTTAATGGCAAGCCCAAATGTTTAATCGCCCGCGCCAGCCGCGAGCGGCTAACGCCAAACGGATAAACACGGCGAATACGCGCCACATCTATCGGCACTTCATCCCGCGTATCGGCTACAGGCAACAATTCGCTTTCATCATCGGGCATTTCCGGTTCATAATCGGGATCAGACCAACGCGAAGTGGAGGGCGGATGCGCTACTTCAACCGTATATTCCCGTTGTCCATTCTTGCCATTGCGCACGCCATAGACCGGCACCAAAGAACCACGTGCATCACGATCAGGCCGCTCACTTCGCTCACTCCGTCGTGAATTACGGTCACCATCGCGTCGTGATGAGCGACGCGACTCATGGCGACTTTCGTGGCGATTTTCGTGGTGCCGCTCATGGTTATCGAATTCATGTGCCGGCGGCTGTTCAGGCCATTCAGCCTGCTCGCTTTGTAGATCGCCATTTTCATCGCGCCAGCGAGTTTCCGGCGGCGCAGGAAAACCGCGCAAGAGCGCATCCACCACTTCCACAACCGGGCGGCGCACGGCGATTTTATCTCGCTCAATCATTTCGATAACGACATCAAAAGTCGGCGGCGCCTTGCGCTCTAAAACGGTTTTTTGAGTGCGGCGGCGACGCGCTTCTTCATCTGAAAGCGTAACGGCCTGAATGCCGCCAATCAGGTCGCTCATCGCCGGATTCGCCAGCAAATTGTCCAATGTGTTGCCGTGAACCGTAGCGATCAGTTGCACGCCGCGTTCAGCGATGGTGCGAGCGGCAAGGGTTTCTTCCTGACGCCCGATTTCGTCAATCACAATCACTTCGGGCATGTGGTTTTCGACGGCTTCAATCATGACATCATGCTGAGCCTCAACGCGGGGCACCTGCATGCGCCGCGCGCGGCCAATGGCCGGATGCGGCACATCCCCATCGCCGGCGATTTCATTGGAGGTATCTACAATAACCACGCGCTTGCCTTCTTCATCGGCTAAAACACGCGCCATTTCGCGCAGTAAAGTGGTTTTGCCAAGCCCCGGACGGCCCATCAAAAGCACGCTTTCGCCGCTTTCAATCAAGTCGCGCAGAATATCCACAATGCCCATCACGGCGCGCCCGACACGCAGAGTGAGGCCAACGATAACCCCGCGCCGGTTGCGCATCGCCGAAATGCGATGCAGCGTAGCGGGAATGCCGGCGCGATTATCCCCACCAAAGGCGCCCAGGCGCGCTTCCACGAAATCCAACTCTTCACGCGTAATAACTTCTTCGCGCAGATAAGCATAGCGATCCGTAAAACGCGCTTCGGGCTTGCGTCCCAAGTCCAAAACAATCTCAACCAGTTGACTACGTTCGTCTTCGTCAACTTGCGCAGCCAAGCCCGGCGGTAAAACCGCCAGAAGTTCGTCCAGATTGTCCGTAATGATAAAAGGTTCGTTTGTCATGTTGATGTTTTGTGACGTTAGCTTTAACGATTCTTCTCAACTTTGTTTCCGCTTGATTTCAATTACCAGTTACGATTTAAGCTGTTGATAGAACGCTCCTGGATTTCTCCTTTCAATTCTTCCACGCGATCAAGCAAACCGTAAAAACGAATGGTGCCATTCATGGCACGCACCACGAAAAAGCCATCGTTAATTTCATATTCCCGCACCTGAGGCCAAGCCAGGAAGTTTTTGCGGCACCAACTCTGCGCGTGCAAGCCGCTTACATCGGTGCGGATTTCGAAACGCCAGTATTGTAACCATGCCCAAAGGCAGCCGATTACACAAAACACAGCCAATCCTATCCCAAAAATTGCATCCGCTTTTGTGTTGGCGCGCGGATTCCAGCCCACCGCGTTGACGAATGCCGATATACAGCAGGCTAACGCCATAAATGTCATCAAAAGCATCAAGGCACGCACCTCGCGCGTGCGATAAGTGAAAACGTGCGCGCCACTGGTTGAAACTTCAAAAGCCTCGCGCTTTACTGGTTCTTTGCGCTTCCATGGGCCAAGCGCGGCATGATGCTTGACTAAATTCATCAGTCGCACGCCATTTTTCACGCCGACCCAATCGAAATCGCCGCGCCGCGTTTCCACGACACAGCGCGCTGAAAGAGTGACCCAGCCTGGCACAGTATCAACGTAGTAAGAGGTCACTTCATCCCAACGCGCGCGGATTTCTCGTGTCCCGTCTTGCCAAATCAAGCCTTCCGGCGATGCCGTGATGCGTTGTTCCATTCTCTCTTTCATGGCGCGAATACGCGGCCCTGTCGCCAAAACTATCGCTGGATACAGTGCACACATCACTAATAACAAAAGCCCAAATGCTACTGTCCACAGCGGGCCAAGCTGTGTCCATTGTTGCGTGATACTAGTGATGATTCTCGTCATGCCGCCAGGCTTACCGATGGCACCCGCGAAAACTTGCAACGGCATTAAAAGCGTTACCAGCGCCACCATCCACGGATAAAAGCGGACTTCACCGCGATTAGCTTCAAAGACTTCTGGCGCGGTCAATTCCAGACTTTGCCTGGGGCGTTCTTTCCACTCTTGCACCTGGGTCCATTTCGCGCGCTGCTCGATTGCTTCTTGTAAAAGAGCGCGCCTTTGCAGGTTATCCAGAGTCAGCTTTCCCAGTTCAGTTTCCACTACGAAATTTCGCTTACCCTGTGGCAAAGGACGAATATAAAAATCACGCACCTGCGGCCATGTTGCGCTTTTCCATCGCCCAATGCCGCGCCAGCGCAAGCCGGTTTCATTCACAACCACGCACTGTCTACAAACCAATAAACCATAAGCCAGTGCCAACCCTAAAGGAAACGCCACTATCGCTGACCATATCCAGAAATCCGCCCCTGTGAGGGGACGCGGAAACGGGCAAGACGCACCCATCAAGCCAATTCCAGCCACAAAGAAAACTAATAGCCAGTTATAGCGCGGTAATCGGCCAATTATTTCACTTTCCATTTTTCTCGCCCCGCAGGGCGCGCACCACGTTCAAATTGGTTTGAAGCATAGCGTCACTATCTGGTGTTTCCAGAATGAACGGCTTCTCCTGCAACTGTGGATGAGTGAGGATGCTTTGCATTGTTTGACGGCCAATTAAGCCTTCGCCGATATGCGCGTGGCGGTCTAAACGCTTGCCCAGTTCTCCTTTGCTGTCGTTAAGATGCACAACTGCTACGCGTTGCAGACCAACGGTTTCATCCAGATTTTGCAGCACTTTTTCAAGTTCACTTCCCAAATCATGTCCGGCGGCCCAGCCGTGACAGGTATCAAAGCAAACCGCTAACCTGTCGCTGTTAACGGCGTCCAAAACTTCGCCCAAATGCTCAAACGGGCCACCCAGACAAGTGCCCTGGGCAGCAGTATTTTCGAGAGCGACTTTCACTTTGGCATTGGGCGTAGCTTCCAAAACTTTCTTTAATGATTCAGCCAAACGCTGCAAGCCTTTTTGCTCGCCAGTCAAGCCTTCATCGAACAATGAGCCAGCTTCTTTGCATAAATGCGCGCCGCAGTGCGTCACCAGAAAATCGGCGCCTAAAGCGTCTGCCCGCTCGACTTCATCAATCATGGCGGCAATGGACTTTTGGCGAATTTCATTATCTGGGGCTGCCAGGTTGATGAGATACGAATCATGCACCACAAGGGGCATGAAGCCGGTTTTCTGCCACGCTTCTCGAAAAGCGGCCACGCGGTTTTCGTCCAATGATGCTGCGTTCCATTGACGTGGCGACTTGCTGAAAATCTGCAAGCAATTGCAACCCAGTTGTTGGGCCTGTTCAACAGCAGCGACAAAGCCTTTGGCAGTTGGTAAATGAGCACCGAGTAGCATATTAGTCATCTGTCATTAGTCAATTTGTCCTTTATCG
>DASWNL010000097.1:0-4286 GCA_036399215.1 Abditibacteriaceae bacterium | reverse complement strand
CCTCGAAGGCTATCCCGTGGCGTGGGCAAGCCCAACGCATAAAATGCTGAAAGAGTCGTGGCTGGAAACGCGGCGCACTTTAGCACCTTTGACTGTTGCGGCTAATGCTTCCGATCATCGTATTGATTTAATTACCGGCGGCGTGGTCGAAATGTGGTCACTGGAAAACTTTGAATCGATTCGTGGCCGCAAATATAAACGCTGGGTGATTGATGAAGCGGCGATGGTAGCGCACTTAGGCGAAGCGTGGCGCGCCGTTATCCGCCCGACCCTGACCGATTATAAAGGTGATGCTTATTTGTTTTCCACGCCGCGCGGCATGAACTTCTTCTGGGAGTGCTTTCAGCGCGGCCAGGATGAATTGCAGCCCGATTGGAATAGCTGGCAGATGCCGACGGTTTCCAATCCCTTTATTGACCCCAGTGAAGTCGAAGCCGCGCGCCTGGAACTGCCGGAGCGCGTTTATCGCCAGGAGTATTTAGCCGAATTTATTGAAGATGCCGGTGGCGTGTTTCGCGGCATTGACCGCGTGATTCTGTGCGGCGTTACGGAAAACGAAGCGCCCCAGCCGGGTAAAAGCTACAGCGCGGGCGCAGACCTCGCGCGCCTTCAAGACTTTACCGTGATTGATGTCGTAGATGAAAACGGCAAACAGGTCTACCACGAGCGCTTTAACTCGATTAGCTGGGAGCGCCAGATGGAAGCGATTCAGCGCGTTTCCAAGCTCTATAACGATGCTCCTGTAGTTTTGGATTGCACCGGCGTGGGCGACCCCATCTTTGAAGGCTTGCGCGCCCGCGATGTGCCGGTCATTCCCTTTAAGTTTTCCAGTTCGTCTAAAGAGCAATTAATCAATAACATGGCTATGCGCATCGAGCAGAACGAAGCGCAGCTAATGGATATTGCGGTTCAGACCGGCGAACTGCGCGCTTATGAGTATCAGATGAGCAAAAGCGGCAACCTTAAAATGAATGCGCCGGAAGGGCAACACGATGATTGTGTGTGTGCCCTTGCCCTGGCTTACTGGGGCTTGAAGAATCGCACCAAGTGGGAGTGGGATTGATTCTCAACTCTATTACTTAGTGGTATATACTTTTAGGAGTAAAGCGCGCCCTGTTTCGTGTAGAGATTCAGGGCGCACTTTTGGTTTATGGCAATACGATGACAAGCGCATTCGGTAGTGGGCCGTGCCGAAATGGCTGGTTTCCAGCACAGCAAACAGTGCCACCATAGTGCAGTTCATATTCACCAATTGTCCAAAGCAGGTTGCCAAGGCGCACAAAAACTTTCATATCCCTATTCTAACTCACATTTTCCTCAACTTTTCTTGATGTTTGCGTGATTGAATAGTGCCCTGCCTTATGTTGTGAGGCATGGTCTTACCCTTTCTTAATCAAATCGGAAAATTATTAGATCGCCCTGTCCTTGAAGGCAGCAACGGGCGCGGCGGTGCTTTTCGCTGGCTACGCGGTGCCGAAGTGGACTTTGAAGCCGAAGCGCCGCACGTCTGGAAGTCCAGTGTGCCCGCTCTTTGCTTGGCCTGGGAGAAGCGCGCTTCAATCGAAGCCGAAATCTGCATTCAAACCACAGACACCAATGAGGATTGGAAGCGCACGCTCACGCCTCGCGCCCGCAAAGCGCTTCAAACTCTGCGCCATCCTCATCCGGGCCGCTCTGGCCGCGAGTTGCTCGATGCCTTGCGCTTTGACTTTCACGTTTTCGGCGATGCCTACATCTGGAAAGGCCGCGCCGGTTCGGGTCGCGTTGTGCAGCTCTGGCATATGCCGGCCACGATGATTGACCCGCGCTGGAAAGAGAACGGCTCGGACTTCATAAGCTGTTACGAATACCGCGTCAATGGCGAGGTTTACGCGATTCCCGTTGAAGATATTATTCATATCCGCAACGGCTATAACCCCGACTGGCAGGGCCGCAAAGGCGTCGGCACCTGGCACGCCTCTCTGCGCGAAGTCGCCACCGACAATGAAGCCGGCGCCATTGCTGCTTACCTGTGCAAGAACATCGGCATCCCCGGTGTTATCGTATCGCCCAAACAACTGGGTTCGCAGGGCATCACCAAAATGGAGAAGGCCCAGCGCGCCGAATTCAAGGAGATGTGGCGCGAATCCTTTACCGGTGCCAATCGCGGCGAGCCTTTTATTCAGAGCATTCCGGTGGACATCACCATGCCGGGCTTTTCCTTAGAGCAGATGTGCTTTGGCCTTTTGCGCAGCGTGCCCGAAGAGCGCCTTTCCGGTGCCTTTGGCATTCCCGGCGCGATCATCAACTTAGGCAGCGCTGTGGGCGATTCCAAGACCAAAGGCGGGCGCAACGATGAGCGCAAGCAGGCTTATGAAAACTGCGTGATTCCTAACAACATCATCTTTGCGCAGGCCTTAACCGATGGCTTTTTAGCCGAAGAGTTTGACACGTTAGATTATCGCGTTTGGTTTGACCTCTCGAATGTGGCCTGCTTGAAGGCCGATGAGAACGAACTCTTCAAAACGCTGGTGCAGGCCAGTGGCGGGCCGTTCCTGACACCCAACGAAGCGCGCACCAAAACCGGCTACAAGCCCATAGAGGGCGGCGATACGTTGCGCGAGCCGAAAGCGCCAGAAGCTCCCGACTTGGAGGGTGACTTAGAGGGTAAAGAGGATGACCCTTCAAGTGAATCAACTGCCGAACAAAACAAAGAGATTAAAGGCGAGGTGGAGAATGATTAAGCCTTATCAATTACACCTCGGCGACTGTTTAGAAGTAATGCGCGGCCTGGAATCTAACAGCGTGGATTTGGTTTTAACCGACCCTCCTTATGCAACAACAGCATGCAAATGGGATGTTCGCATTGACTGGGCCGCGTGGTGGAAAGAAGTTCATCGCATCGCCAAAAAGGATGCTGCCACTGTTTGCTTTTCAGCGCAGCCCTTTACAAGCGATTTAATCATCTCGAATCGCAAAAAGTTTCGACATGAAATTGTCTGGGAAAAGATGGCGCCCACCGGCTTTTTAAACGCTAACCGGCGCCCTTTAACCATTCACGAAAACATTCTGGTGTTTTGCCAGAGCGGGCAATGGGTTTACAATCCGCAAAAAACAACAGGTCACAAGCCTTATTACAACGACAGACCGCGCGGCTCAAATGTGTATTCAAACTTCGTCACTGTGACTCGTCACAGCGACGGCGAACGATACCCTAAAAGCATTTTAAAAGCCCCGACTGTTGCCAATCAGAACAAGGTGCATCCAACCGAAAAACCAGCCTTTGTTCTGGAGTGGCTACTACGCTCCTATAGCAATGAAGGCGCCGTTGTCTTTGACCCCTTTGCCGGTTCCGGCTCTACCGGTGCGGCCTGCAAAAACACAAACCGCAGTTTTATCGGCATCGAACGAGAGTCCAATTATTTTGAGATTGCAAAATCTCGCATCGAGGTAAATCAATAATGAAAAACGATTCCTTAATCATGCCTGGCGGCGCTTTAAAAGCGTGCGGCTTTATCGAAGTTAAGGGCAAGGACGGCGTAAGCAAGCAGATGGGCAAAGTGCAGGCTTACGGCATTCTGCATGGCGATGCGACCAAGCCGGATTTAGTCGGTGACTGGTTCACCAAAGGCACTTACCTTGGCCCTCATGAAGGCGATGGCGTTGAATGCTTGATGCACCACACATTGCCCATCAAAGGCTTTGAAGATAAGCGCGATCATCGTTTCACGCCGTGGAAGAAAGTTCAGCGTGATGAGTGTGGTTTGCTGGTCGAAACCCTGCTCGACATGGCCGATGATTACGAGCGCGCCGTTTATGGCACCGTGATGGCCGGTAAGATGGGCGTTTCCAGTGGCGCCGTTGGTCATACCGTGCGACGCGCTGGCGACACGCCCGCCCACATCAACGAATATGGCGAGATTAAAACGTGGGTTATCGGCGAAATCTCTTTTACACCAACGCCGTGTGAACCGCGCACTAAAGAGCATGTGCAGGCCATTAAAGCGCTGCCCTTAAAAGCCCTTGTGGAAACTTATGAAGGCATCTTTGACGTGCCCCAAGCTATTGCTGATCAGTTGGAGCGTTTGCGTAGCGAGGTTAATTATCAATACGACCGGAGCCTTGAAGTAGAAGGTCGCATGAATTTGCAGCGTCGTTTGACTAGCCTGCAAATCGAAGCGCTGCAATTGCTCGATGTTGCGAGCTAAGGCACATAAAGGTTGTTTTAAATTGAAGGACAACGCCAGTTACTATATAATTTATCCGTTTCGCGCGGGTGAAATTATCACCCACCGGAAGGCTCAGAT
>DASWNL010000096.1:0-28696 GCA_036399215.1 Abditibacteriaceae bacterium | reverse complement strand
AAGACTCAACCGGCAGGCTAGAGATGCCACTGCGTGGTGACCCAGTCAAGATAAGGGGAAATCGTTGTCCCACTGTGTAATCTGAAACGAACAGCACCCGGTTATTTCTGGTAAAAGACCTGGTCGAAAATCCATAGACGTTATCATAAAGAAACGTGTTGCCAATGTTATCCGCAACTGTCAAATCGATGTAATAGTCTCCGGTCAGGGGAGAGCCACTATTATCCGTGGTAGCAAAACTGCCTTCCGTATAGTAAGTTCCGTCACCGGCTATAGCGTTTTGCTGGCGCTCGTTGCCACCGGCACTAATCGGCCCATCGTCAAAAACTCGTAACGTTAAGGGTTGTCCGTTGACACTGTTGAGTGAAGTTACTGTTTGTGGCTGGTCTTCTTCAGCCACTTCTACACTGTATAATGGGCCAGGTGAAGGGGGGTAATCCACATCCTCTATACTCGTGTTAAAGGTTGGACGATCCGCATCTTTGAAGACAACAGAAGCCGAAGCCAGACCGCTTTCCAAATCTTGAATAACGAAAGCCACAGTAACCTTGCTACCGGGCAATAAGCCCTCCTCCGCAGTTCGCGGCGCGGTGAATGGCGCTTGCACACCAGGCGACAAAGCCGGATACAATTGCCCACCAACAGCTACCGGAATTAAAATTGGCGGTGTGAAATCTTGAACTGTTGTCGTCCAGATATCGTGAGTGAACGTCGTCGGGCGAGGCGGAATGCTCGCAGTAAACTGCGCGCCGCCACCAGGGTTAACTACTATAGGCGCTGGATTCGCAGGATCATTGGATGGCGCCGAAGCCGTGCGGCGCTGCGAAGCAAATACCACTTGAGCTACTGTAGTGGATGTGGCATTGGAGCGTGCAAAACTCGGCTCACGATCCGCTGACCTATCTTCTGTCGCGCCGGGAAAAGTCCCATTGGTCACGCCGGTGGGCGAAGAAAACACGTTCGTTTCTAAAAACGCCGGGTTGGTTGCATCTTCAACTGCCGCAGCATTCGCTGTTGGCGGGAAATACGTGCCATTAGCCACTGGATTGAAAGCCAGACCGTTGGCGCCCCTTAGTAATGGATCAAGAATGAAGGTAGAACCCAGTTGCCCTACAGCAGGCAGGAACGCACCTGTAGCACCATCGTAGCGATTAACGCGCAAAGGGCCAAAACCATTGTTATAAATTGAAACATAGACTTCTGGTATGTCATCGCCTGTCACATCGCTACCAAATACTATCCGCTGCGGTCTATTCAAAGTTGGATCGGCTACAGACGTAACCAAATCGGCAATGAATGTCGTAGGCACACCAACAGTTGCCGCAGTAGGGCCAGCGTAAATTTTGATGGCACCATTGAATCCGTCGCAGACCACATACAGTTCAGCAACACCGTCACCATTGCGATCTGGACCAAAGGCAATGCCCACCGGGAGATTCAAATTGCCGCCAGAAGTATTGTCAACGAAGTTATTTAAAAAGGCGCCGGTAATACCATTAAATACATCAATTCTGTCGATAAAGGGCGCCGTTACATACAGATCACCAAAGCCATCACCATTCGCATCAGGGCCAAAAGTAATGCCTTCAATGTCACCGGTAATAGTGCTGCCGGTTGTAAAAGGAGCTAATAAACCACCTGGCAGCAAAACGCGCAGAACGTTATTAGTTCCACTGCTGGCAACAAACAAAGCGCCGGTCGGGCCAATAGCCAAGCCAGTTGGGCCATCCAAGCCATTGCCCGTTGCTCCGGTTCCGCTTCCGGTCACCAGAGTCTCGGAAAATAAGCCCGTAGCCCCATTATACACCTCAATAGTGCCGAATATATTACGTGTGCGATTGGCAACGTATAAGTCTTGAAAACCATCGCCCGTCAGGTCGGGGCCGTAGATGATATCTTCGGGATTACTAAGCAAGCCGCCCGTAAAATCACGGCGAAAAGTGCCGGTTACGTTATCGTAATCCCGAATCTGATCGTCGATGAAACTGGAAACTGTTAAAGCGGGCGCTGGTGGCGTGGGAGGTGGCGCTAAAACATCGCTATCAATGGGCAACGAAAAGACGTTTAAATCGCGCGTTGTATCGGTTACATCTACTAAACGGTCGCTTTCAAAAGCCAGGCGCTCGGTGAATTGCACAGCCTGCCCCGCAACGTTGAAATTTTGCGCCAGAGAAGAAGTCGGATAATCATCTACATCGCTGGCGACACCACCTGGTTGTGTGGTCGGGTCGGTAATTTGCCGCTTGAACGCGCCGCTGACGGCTCCCATAGACCAGATGCGCCGGCCAGCAGCCAACGGCCCATTGCGGTCACGGTTGGACGAAAAGAATATCACGCCCACATTGAGCAGCGAAAACTCAGGATTCCAATCGTTGGTGCTATCGCCTACTGGGTCATTTGGGCCACCAGTTAAGCGGCGCAGAGTAACCAGGTTACCGGCAGAATCAATTGTAAAAATATCGTAATTATTGTTGGGTGTTGGTGTAACGGTGCCATTTTGTGACGCCACAACATTGGATGCAAAAGCAATGCTGCCTGATGGCCCCCACGCTGGGTCACGCTTTTCGCCAGCGAAAAACGTAATCTGTTGAATTGGCGCCTTGCCTGTAAGCGGATCAGCGGTAAAAGGGTTGGTAAAAGAGAGTTGCCCTGTCGTTCCTGTGCCGTCCACATAAACCAGACGATTACCATCTGGCGACCACGAAGGATGACGCTGGCTGCGCCCTGTATCAATACCAAAACCCGTTACCTGGCGCTGGCCAGTGCCGTCACGGCGCATAATCCAAATGTGGTATTGCGTGCCTTTGTTGTTGGCATCAATTTTCCCATCGGGTTCGGAAACCAACGTTGTATTGTTAACCAAGTCCACGCCATTAGACGCAAAGGCGATAAAATCGCCTGAAGGACGCACGGAGGGTTCGCGCTCGTCGCTGATATTACCTGGAGTCAAATCAACTTCGACTAAAGCAAAATTCTTGCTGGTAATCGCTTTGGTAACCCGGCCTACTTTGGTGCCGTTTTTGGTAGTCTCTTTGCCTGGCACAGCATTCTGAGAAGCCCCTGTTGTCGCCTCTAATTGGCGCTGACGGCCAAACTGCACCATCATATTGGGCAAATCACGCAGCGACAAGGAGCTACGCGCGCCGTTAGGGGTGTTGTTCTGCGCCACAGCCCACCAACTCGTGCCTCCCAAAACTGCTGCCATGAGACATAAGCCCATGAACTTCAGCAACAATCGTGGCTCGGCAAATGCCGAACGCATAGTCGAACGTGAAGAAGGTGAGCCGGTTTGTTGCGTTTTGCGATGCGAGGAAAACCAAAGCATAGTCGTAAAATCTCCCGAAAACAAACGTCTGCGGGTTACCAATGAGTTACCAATCAGAATAGTTTAGAAAGGTAACCGATGAAGCAACATATTGACCGCTACAACAGGTTACAGCGGACGCGAGTGAGTGTTTTATTTAAGCCATTATTGACAAATAGCAAAAAAACGAGGCATGTTTGTCAATAAAAGTTCCAGTTAGAGCCACGCACAGCTACAAATGTTCCCTCAGGAATAGCAAAGGGCACACCACATTTTTACATAAATGCGCAGTTATTTATAGAGGAGCTGAATAAAGAAACTGATGACAATAAAGGATAATCAAATTTAAAACAGCGCGACGCAATCTAAAGAGACTGCGTCGCGCTTTGAAAATGAATTTTCGGCCTCAATTACAGGTCAGAGTAAGAGAACCTTACAACCAATATTCTCATGCCACAGGAGAAGACTGGCCAGAATTGGACTCATCGCCAGCAATGTCATCGGCAACCGGTGTGCCTGCGTCATCGCCGTCCGGCAGGTTATCAGTAGTGGTATCTTCCTGCAAAGCGCCGGGCAAAGAATCCGTATTGATGCCTTTTTCACCTTCGCCACTTGCGTCATCCTGGTTAGCTAAGGAAGTCTCGGCCCCATTTCCGTCCGGGGCAGTTTCGCCTGGAGCAGTGTCATCCGATGTAGCTTCCGTAGCTTCCTCGGCCACGGCGTCATCCGCTACAACCTCATCACCGGTTTCTTCCCAGTCGCTTTCTTCCTCTTCAGCCGCCTGTAAGGCACGTTCGCGGGCTACAGCGCGATTGGTTGTAGTAGCGCGCTCACGCTCTTTGCCACGCTCTTTGGCAGCGCGCAAAGCCTGCCCAAAAACGTCGCCTAAACGAACTTCATCGTCGCCTCCACGCTCGTTGATTTCGCGCATGGTGCTCCGCGTTTCGCGGCGCTCTTTTTCTTGCACAGCAGCTTTTAGGCTCAGCGAAATGCGGCGCTGGCGTGGTTCAACCTGCTTGACGCGCCCTTCGATTTGCTGACCGACTGTTAATACTTCGTCCGGCGTTTTGATGCGCTGCTCACTCATTTCCGAAATGGGAATGATGGCTTCAATGCCTTCTTCGAGTTCGACAAAGGCGCAAGACGGTGCAAGACGCGTGACTTTGCCAGTGATCATTTGGCCAGGCCGGTAAGTGCGCGCCGCCTTTTTCCACGGATCAGGCAGCAACTGCTTAAGGCCCAGGGCAATGCGCTTTGGCTTGGTGCTTTCATCTATATCCAGCACTAAAACTTCGACTTTTTGCCCGACTTTCAGCACATTCTTGGGATGGTCAACGCGGCCCCATGACATTTCACGCACATGCAAAAGGCCATCTATACCGCCCAAATCAATAAAAGCGCCGAAATCGGTAATGCGCTGCACAGTGCCTTCGATAACTTTATCTTTCTCGATGTTGGCCCAGGCTGCTTCCTCTTTTGCTTTGCGCTCTTCAGCAGAGGCATCAAGGTGTGAAGCGATAACTTTGCTACGCTTTTCGTCAATTTCTAAAATCTTGACTGAAAGCGAACGGCCCACAAAACGCCCCAAATCGCCCTTATTGCGCGTGTCCACGTAGCGCGCCGGAATGAAGGCACGCACGCCCAAATCAATAATCAGGCCACCTTTGACTTGCTCAGTGACTGTGCCTTCGACATTGGTGCGATCTGTTTTGGCCTGACTTAACTCGCGCCACAGTCGCTTGTAGTCCGCCCGCGCTTTGGACAGAATGGGATGACCTTCGTCATTTTCTGGACGAATGACAACGACTTCGACCTCGTCGCCAATGTTAATCTCATCGCGCCCGGCGTGCTCCTTGGAAATAATGCCTTCACTCTTGGAGCCAATATCGACCATGACTTCATTGGTATTCTCGTCAATGCGCACCACAATGCCTTTCAGCAGCGTGTTGGGACGCAAAGTCTCGATGCCGGTCATATAGGTGCCGGATTCCATAACCTCGGCCATCGAAGGTTGGCGCGAGGGGCGCGTTTCAGCCGAAGGCGCAGTCGCCGGAGCGGCTGGGGGTGTGGGCGCGGAAGTGGCACCCGCTAATGGAGTTGCCGATGCGGCCGCCTCATTACTCTCAGTATTGAGAGATGCGCCTGCTTCAGAACCCGCAGTGGCGTTTTGAGCCGCAGCAACAGAAAGGTTGTTGTCGGCGCTGTCGCTATTGGTGCTGTCGGTGTTCACGGTGTCGTTCACGTTATCAGTGTTCACGTTGTTGGTTTGAGCATTTTCCACGGGAAAGCTCCTGAAGAGATGGTGCCCGTTCGTTAACCTTCGGGCATCACCCTCGCAAAATCCTTAACTAAAATTAGCCTTTGCCTCAAGGCGAGGTTACAAATTTAAAGCTCATTTTCGGACAGGCAGACCTTAGAGACGTTCCGCGCAATCACGAAAATTCTCTAAAGGCAATGTCAAAGCAAATCGCAAGGAGTGGGTGTAAGTGGCAATAGGCCGAATTATGATGAAGCGCCCTGCGTGGTTAAAAACCAAATATATCCGAAAATAGGCGAAAAACCATGTCCATTATAGCAGTTCATGCCGCTGCAAGCAACAAAGGGATGTCACAAAATGACTTTTCTACTTCCACAGACCGTTATCAGGTGATTATCAGTCGATTAACCTGCGATTTTTTCTGTCTCGTCCCAGTTCGGGCCAACGCCGACGTCAGTTTCTAAAGGCACACGCAATTCGAGCCGTTGCGTTGGCACTTCGCTCATTAAAGAACGTGCCAATTCCGCCATTTCTTGCACCTCGTCATGCGGCACTTCAAACACCAGTTCATCATGCACCTGCATAATTAAGCGTGATTTGACCCCGCGCCGCCGCATTTCATCAAATACGGCTAACATGGCGATTTTCATAATATCAGCGCTGGTGCCCTGAATCGGATGATTAATTGCTGTGCGCTCGGCACCGGCACGTTCCGGCCCACGTGGACTGTTAATTTCCGGTAAAGGCCGGCGCCGTCCCAACAGAGTTTCGACATAACCTTGCTTGCGTGCCGTTTCCAGCGTGTCATCAATGTATTTTTTGATACCGGGCAAGGTTTCAAAATAGCGATTGATGAACTTCTGCGCTTCGCCCGGCGAACCGCCGCCCAACTGCTTGGCCAGGCCAAAGCCTGAAACACCGTAAGCAATGGCATAATTGGTCATTTTAGCCTTGCGACGCATTTCGGCATCCACTTTTTCAACAGGAATATCGAAAAGCTCAGAAGCTGTGCGTGAATGCACATCCTGCCCGGTTTGAAAGGCCTCGACTAAGGGCAGGTCGCCTGTTATATGCGCCAAAATTCGCAATTCAATCTGCGAATAGTCGGCCTTCATTAAAACGTGGCCGGGCGGCGCGATAAACGCTTGACGAATTAAGCGGCCTTGTAGCGTGCGAATCGGCACATTTTGCAGATTGGGATTCGACGAACTGATGCGTCCCGTAATAGTGCCGGTCTGGTTCAGGCTGGTGTGAATGCGATTGGTTTTCTTGTCACGCCCATTCAATAGTGCCTCAACATAAGTCGCTTGCAACTTGGTCGTGCTGCGGTAATCGAGAATTTTTCGCACGATTTCGTGCTCTTCAGCTAATTTTTCCAGCGTATGAACATCGGTTGAAAAGCCGGTTTTGATCGAGCGGCCTTTGGCAAGACCCAACTTTTCGAAAAGCACGACTTGCAACTGCTTGGTCGAACCGACATTGAACTCTTCGCCCGCCGCCTGCCAGATTTCACCCTGCAAACGCTCGGTTTCGGATTTAAGATGTTCACCCACTTTCTCCAGATGCGCTACATCAAGTTGCATCCCGCAACGTTCCATGGACACCAAAACATCTACAAGGGGCAGTTCCAGTTCATCGAGAATTTGAACTTCGCCGATGGCTTTTAACGCTTCACGCAAGACCGGCACCAGCCGCGTCATGGCACAAGCGTAAGTGCCGCTGACTTTGTGGCGTTCAATCATCAAAAGCGCGGCTTCGTTTTCTTGCTCATTTTGCGCTTGTTCGTCTTCAAAAAGTGAAGTTGGCGCTGCTTTTTTCGCTTTTTTCTCTGGTTTTGGTGCTGTGGGTGGCTCCGGCAAGGCTTGTTGCAGATATTTTCCAGCCAATTTTGGCAAAGGATGCACTTGATGCGCCGGATCAAGCAGATACGCCATCAAAAACGTGTCCTCTACGATGCCGCACACGTTAATCTCCTGTTCACCAAGCATCAAGCGCAGCGTTTTAGCATCATGGGCAATTTTTGGAGCTTTGCCATCTTCCAGCCAATCGCGTAATTCGGCGGGCGCACCCGTAAAAGTCAAGGCGCCTTTCGCACTGCCAAAACTCAGCACATCATTTTCCCACCAAACCGCGACTGGTTGAGATTCTTTTTGCAGCCATTGCAGCGCCTCTGCCGCGTCTTTGGTTTCTTCCCACTCACAGACAAACGCCTCAATTTTTTCTTCCGCTTTATCGGCGTCTTCGGCTGCGGCACCATCTCGAAAGCGGCTCAGCAGACTTTTGAATTCCAACTCTTGAATCATTTTCAAAGCGCGTTCGCGTTTTTCGGCATCATCGCGCGGATCAACGTAACGACAGGCTTCAAAATCCATTTTTACAGGCAAATCAGTGACGATACGTGCCATTTGCCGCGAATGAAACGCCGCTTCTTCGTGTTCGCGTAGCAAATTGGCAATGCGCGGCGGCTTGACTTCATCCAAATGCTGGTAAACATTTTCCAAGGCGCCCCACTGGCTAATTAAACCCGACGCCGTTTTTTCGCCGATGCCGGGCACGCCGGGAATGTTATCCGAAGCATCACCGCGCAAGCCTTTATAATCCGGTAATAATAGCGGATCAAACCCAAAACGCTCACGCACCCCGTCCGGCGAATACTGCTGCAAATCGCTAACGCCTTTGCGCGTGAGTAAAACGCGCACGCGGTCGGTGACCAGTTGCAAAGCATCCCCATCGCCCGTCACAATCGTCACTTCGCAGCCCTGACACGGCCCATGCGCCGCTAAAGTGCCGATAATGTCGTCCGCTTCAAAACCGGCGTGTTCATAATACGGAATCGAAAGCCCTTCCAAAACGGGCCGCACGCGAAGCGCCTGGGTCTTCATGTCATCCGGCGCAGCAGGCCGATTGGCTTTATAAGTCGCATCCGCATCATGCCGAAATGTTGGCGCGTGCGCGTCTAAGGCTACAAGCGCATAATCAGGCCGCGCTTCATCCAACAAGCGCAACACCATCTTCAAAAATCCAAACAGCGCACCGGTTGGTTCGCCTTCTTTGGTAGTCAGAGGAGGAGATGAAAAGTAAGCGCGAAAAAGCAACGAATAACCGTCAATCAAGAGCAGTTTCATGAGGAGTTAGGGAGTTGAAACTAACAGGTATGCCACTTATTTTAACCCCTCCTGCCCAGAGGGCACCCGCCCTTGCTAAGGGGGCTAAAATAAAACTGTGCTGAAAAGGTATTCTGTTTGCCTTGTTCAGCCAAACAGGAGTTTAGCCCCCTTAGCAAGGGCGGGTGCCCTCTGGGCAGGAGGGGTTAAACATATCACAAAATTCTTCAACATCACTGCAACTGCGGCAGCTTTTGCGTTTGGCCTTCGGCTTTCAATTGTTGAACTAAAGTCTCCGCAAAGGCTTTCCCAGCCGTAGTCGCAAAATCGTTTCCTACTTTCAGAGCCGCATCGCTCCATGCGTTACGAGAACTGCCGGAATCTAACTTGCCGAACAAGCCACCTTCGCTGAGATTCGTCGTTGAGGGAGTGCCTTTAATCATGGCCAACTTGCCCGCCGCTTCAATCGCTTCGTGAAAACCGCCTAATTCATCAATTAAGCCGTTCTTTTTGGCCTGCTCACCTGTATAAATGCGCCCATCAGCCAGTTTTAACAGTTGAGCACGCGTTAATTTATCTTTGCGTCCTGCCAGAACATCATTAACAAACTGATTGTAAATGTTTCGCAGCACCACTTTTTCGTATTGAACAAGCGCCGGGTCAGTTGGCCGGAATGGGCTATTACCACCTTTATAACGTCCCGATGTCTGCGTGACATCTTTTATCCCATAACGCTTAAACAACTCCGAGACATTGATCATTGATGAAATCACGCCAATAGAGCCGGTTACCGAGGACGGACTGGCATAAATCTTTTCGCAAGCCACAGCCATGTAATAGCCACCGGACGCGGCCACATCGCCAATTGAGCAAACGACGGGTTTCTTTTGGCGTAAGCGGCGAATCGCTCCATACATTTCCTGCGAAGCCGCCGGTGAACCACCCGGTGAATTGATGCGCACCACAACGGCCCTAATAGTTGTATCGCGTCCGGCCCGTTCAAGGTCTTTGATGAATTCGCGGGCGCCGCCTGTTGCAATGCCTAACACCGAGGACGAGCCTTCATCGGTAATCACGCCGGAGTATTCAACAATGCCCACGCGACCGCCCATGCTACCACCTTGCAAGGCCGCGTTAATGCCCATTAACCCCAAACCACCAACCACGAGTAGCACCAATGTGCCCAACACAATCCAGACCGTATTATTCGGTTTCGTCGGCTTCATAATGCTTGTTTCCTCTTTGTCATATCTTTTTGCAGTATGGCAGGGTTTTGTTTTAACCCCCAACCCCCTTGGTAAGGGGGGTATATTCTCATTTGGTTGAGCAAGGCAGACAAATATTTATTAACAGATTCAGAGTTTAGCCCCTCCTGCCCTAAGGGCACCCGCAAGGGGGTTGTGGGTTAAAACAAAACCCTGCTGCGAACTTCGCAGCAGGGTTTTGTTTGGTTCTCTACCTGAGAGGAAACCAGGCCAACTTTTTAGAAGTTGACGTTGGCGCCAAAGCGCAGGTAGTTGATGCCACGGGTCGGGCCAGGCACGTTGTAGTAACCATACTTGACTTCAACATCGAGGCCGGAGGTTACATTGAACGTGGAGCCAAGCGTCCATACGTCGCCGAGGTCATAGTTAGCACCGCCACCGATAGGAGCGCGACCTTTGGCTTCATACCAACGGAAGTCAATCGGCGTGCGACGCAAGAACGAGATCGGAATGCGAACCGAACCGCTGATGTCAAACGCTTGCTTGGCCGCTGCATAACGGGGCAGGCCGACAACACCGTTGCCGTTGATCAGAGGCGCACCCAAAGCCAGCGGACGGTCGAAGAGGGCTTCGCCGTAAGTGCGGGCATAGGGGTTAGCAGACGAGGCCACGAAGTATTCAAAGCCACGGCTGGCTGCGCCATAACCCAAATCGAGGTCAATCATCTTGGTCTTCAAGACGGGAACAGTAACGTTATACGCATTGGGCGAAAAGTCAGCGGCGCCTAAAGCTCCGCCACCCGCTGCATAACGCTGCTGCTGCACCCATTCGATGCCAACCGTGCGCTTGAACAAGGGCACGCTCAAGTCAACGCTGTAACCTTCTTGGCCACGAACGCCGCCGAACAACTTGGTAAAGCCCAAACCGACTGGCTTGCCACCCAACTTGAAGATGTCGGCGCTGAGACGCGCTGCTGATTCGTTGTTTTCCTGACCCAAATTGTTGATGATGCCGCCATTGTTGACCGGGAAGCCAACTAAAGCGCCGTTGGTGCCACCGGGAAGGGCACCATCACCATAAGTAGGCAGACCAGCCCCAAACGGCAGCCCTACACGACCATCACCCAAATACGCAACGGCACCGCCATCGAGGTAAGGATTGTAGTTGCCCGTTCCAGCACCAAGACCATTGAGGACGTTGCCAATAGCGCTGCCATCACTGGAACCGAGAAAACCGGAAACCTTAACCGGGCCGATGCGACCCATCAGATGCACCTGGTCGGTCGGTGACAGGTCGTTGTCATACAACAAGCCCTGCGCGATTTTGTTATGATGACGGCCCAGAACAGCCGACAAGTTTTTCACAATCGGCGCATTCATGCCGCTCAAATCGGCGGAGGCGTAAGCTTCACGCAGATACAAGCCGCCACCGGTTTCGCTGGCCCAAATATCTTCCTGCGTATTGCCCAAACCACGCAATGCAGCCGAAGCGCTGAGGCGCTCAGAGATGCGGTCGGTCAAGCGCAACTCGAAATCGGTATAGGAGAATTTCGAGTTGTTGATACGATCGCGGCGGCGCGGATAAGCGCGGCCCGGAATGACGGAGGGGGTGGAGGCACCAGTGATGATACCATTGTTTCCAGCCACGACCAGACGCCCCGTGTCGTCAAAACCACCAGGATAGCCGGGCGGAGTTGCATTCGACGAGTTGATCGCTGCGTTGGTGCCGACGCGATGCAGAATCGAGAGCGACGAGGTAAAGCGGGGCGGTGGGATGCGACGATTTTCCAGCGCCGTTACGCGGTTTTCCAGGTCGGTCACGCGAACACCTAAACGCTCCAGTTCACGAGAGAACTCATTGCGAAGAGCCGCAATCAGGTCGTTCACTTCGGCGCGCTTGATAAAATCCGCGATTTGGCCAGTGCGAACCAAGTCGTTCGGCAGAGTATCAAAGCCGCCGCGTGGGCCAACAGGGCCAACAGGGCCAGCAGGGCCAACAGGGCCAGGCACGCCTTGAATACCTTGTGGGCCAGCAGGGCCAATGCCGCCACCGGTGCCAGGCGGTGGGATTTTCTGCAACAAACGGGCGATGGCGACCGCGAATTCGTAGCGGGTCATCGCTTTGTTGCCCATGTAGGTGCCGTCCGGCATACCTTCGATAATACCGGCCTGGCTTAATTTGTTGATGGCTTCATACGCCCAGTGACCGCGAGGCACATCCGGGTATTCCGCCGGGGCCTGGGCTTGGGCTGGAGCCACCAGCTTCGGCGCTACAATCGCCGGAGCAGTTGCTGCGAGAGCAACTAAGACTCCAATAGCTTTACGCTTCATTTCCAATTTCTCCTTGTTTTTTGCAAGCGCCAACAAAAAATTTTGGCCTTGCTTTACCACGTTGCGCCGGAGGCTTTCAGGGTTGGCCTCCGGCAGTTGCTGCCTGCTTTTCATCAAATGAAAAACAAACAGCAAGTGCGTCTTGTATTGAAGAATTACTCCAACACAAATAGCAATGATGATTATCATTGCCTACGACAATGTGGCTGAAAGGAGAGAAGTTTTTCGTGAGAGTGAAGCGTCTCTTAAAACTAACCGGGGAAAGCGCGAGTCTCCATGTTTCCTCTGCCCTATCCGGTTTCGTTTGGCTGAGACATTCCGCTTGCGACGAAAAGGTTTCTCTTTTTTCAGCGATACAACGGTTACGGCTTACGGCGAGTTACGACATCGAGTTACGACAGAAAGAACTGCAGGTTCAGAATTGTTTATTTAAAAGTTGGAAAATATCGAATTATGATGAATCATGGTTCGATAACGGGACACCAACTTCCTCAACAAATAAACAACTCACTGTGGATCTATGCTTTAAGCAATCCACCACGCAGTTAACTCTCGCCCTATTATAACCTTTTTATTGCTCTGCTGACAACCTTGAACAAAGCAATAAAACGATTTTTCAAAGGCGGAATTTTTAATGATTGCTCGTTGGGTAACAGCAAAACGGCTTATCTGCCCTCAGAACAATCTTTTACAACACAACGGCGCGCTCTTAGTGCAGAAAAAATGCCGAGAGTATCAATTTTTCCAATCAATTTATCGGCTTTTGTAACATGCACTTTTATTGAACAGCAGGCAAAGGCCCAACAGGCGGTGCTGCTGCAGTTGTAATTGGTGTAACAGGCGTCACTGGCACGACAGGCGCTGTGCCGTTTTGCCCGTCGAGGCGTTGCACCCTGACGCTGCCAAACAAAACATCCTGCTTCGCCCCCCAGGTATTAATCAGCAAGTCGAAGCCGCCCCGATTGGAAAACGAAGCATTGGGCAAATCAAAGGTATAAGTTGTCCAGCCTTCTCCTGATTCGATGGTTTGCCAGGGCGTGCGCTTGGGGCCGTCGGACGAATCGTATTCCAAACTAAAACCGGCCACAGCGGGCGATACAGGATCGCCAATCGGCCCGGCTTTGTGCACTTCAATGCTTACCCGCACCGGCACACCCCGCGAAAAGAACATGAATCTGTCATCCACATCAAGATAAACAAAAGGCCGGCCCGCCGCCGGATTCCAAATATCGCGCGAGAACTCGGTTTTTAAGCCCCAGCGGCCATCGCCGCTTCTGCCTGGTGCTGCCATGCCGCGAAAGCCGGCGAACTTGCGCCATTCGATGCCGGCTTCGCTACTCTCCTGTGCGGCTTTGTCCGGCCCCGTCGCAAAGAATGCTTTCACCTCGCCGGCACCATTAACCACCTCAGCCCCATTATTTTCAAATTGCACCAGCAAAAATTGGTCTTTGCCGGGCTTTTCCTTGACCATACCCGGCACCTCAAAGCCGGCATCTGCAATCCACACCGGACGGTTTTCAACGGTGAACGCGCCTTGATCGCCAAAAAGTTCCTTGCCGGTTGCATCTAAAATCTTAGTCGTTGGCAGCGACGGCAAAAAAATCGAATTGGGCAGTTTGGGGTCAATGCCTTCGTGGTTGACGGCAATGGTCATCTTGCCGCTTAAAGGCCAGGCAGCGACGTGAGTCGTTTTCTTATCACTGAAAACCAGGCCCACAGCGTTGGGGCCAAGTGAGAGAGCGCCGACGTATTCCATGCCAGACAACAGTTTTGTCATGGTGGCAAAGGCGGCAAAAGCCGGGCGCGAGGTGTTATCGCGCTTGAGCAATCCGCTGCCACGCTCCGGGTTAATTGGCTGCACGGTTTCATAAGTCGCGTCATCACGAAGCGATTCCCAAACCACTTTATCGCTTCCCGAAGCTAAGGAAAGCACGCTGGAGCGCATTAAATAATCGGCTTGAGCCTGCGGGGTAAAATCGCGCATCAGGCGTTCGCGCGTTTCTTTATCCATTGCCACCGAAAGCGGCCCGGCTTCGGTAGCAGGCCCACTACTTTGATTTAAATCTGAGGCTTCCAGCGACGGGCGCGACAGGCCACCTACCCATAAATCGGTGCCATCGGTGCCAAGCGGGGCCAGGCGGCGACGCAAAGTTGCAGCGGGCAGCAGAAACTCTTCGGGCCGCGCCGGCACACCCGGCTGCCATTGCGACAAGGGATACAATGTCACGCCGCTTACTCGTGAGGTTAAGCCGTTACGCTTTAAATCTTCGACGAAATCTAAATTAACCCCGCCCGGCTCCGAAGCGAAAACGATGGCTTTGGGGTCGGATTGGCGCGCGGCATCGGCTCCGGCGCGCACAACAACACGGTAATTGCGTGCCGATGAGCGAAAGTTGGAAGAAGAAGGGTTTTCCCAAATCTGCCAGGCATGAACATCCTGCCGATAGCGACCAACGGTGCGGCGCACGAAGTTTTCCCAGGCGGGAATTTCCTTTTCGCGCGGCGGCGCATTGCGGGCGGCAAACTCGTCAGTGGAAGAAGAAAGTGTCGAAGCCCAGCGCGCGCTGTTGCCCAATATGCCCATAACCACCAGATTGCGCTCGCGCGCTTCGCGCACAATGCGATCATAAATCGACCATTGAAAAACAGAACCTCTGGTTGGCTCCAACAAATCCCAATCAAAGCGCACTTTAATAAAACCCGCGCCAACCTTTTTAGCGGCATCCAACAAAATAGGAACATCATCCAACGAAGCGTCCGAAAAGTTGATGCCTACACCAAAGGCACCAGCGCGCTTCAAGGCAGCTCGATGCTCGGCGGGCACCGGCATAGTGCCGCTGCTGGTAATGGAAACGGTGCGCTGCGGCGGCAACCAGGCCACGCGATAGCCAAAAATTTCAGCTAAAGAACGCATCGGCACAAAAGTGCTGCCATTAATAGTTTGCGGCGCGGCGCTTAACTTCTTGGCTTGCAAATCCACAATAGCCGTATCTTCACCCAAACGCAGCATCACTTTCTTGCCGTTTTGCGTGATTTCAATACGACGGTCAGCCGGAATGTAATCTACAGTCGCGCCCAAATTTTCCAGCACGCCGCGTAACGGCACTAAAACAGCGCCCTTTTGCAAAACCGGCGACGGATCGGATTCAATGGTGCGGCCATTGATGTTAATTACAATGGCATTAGAATCTGCAATGGTAACGGCGGTGGTTTCCGAAGAAACCGCAGAGGGCACAGCGGAAGCGTTTTGCGCTACGGCAGAAAAACTCAGTGATAACAAAACGGCAGAAGATAAGACAAAAAACGAATGAGGCGTCAACGGGCGGCGATGAAAGGGTGATGGAAGTGACGGCAAGATCACGATAGATACTCCTCAAGAAAACTTCAATCAAGACGTGCAGGTAAACGGCAAGTTTAACAGGGATTAAAAAAAACAAGGAAAAGTTTTAAGAAGCTAACTTTGGCATCTGTTGAGGAGTTAATTTGTGACGAGTAAGTAGAAATCTGTCATTCCGAGCGGCAGATTAACTGCGCAAAACAAAACGGAGCCTTCTTTGTAAGAAGGCTCCGTTTCTGTTTGTGTCTTTTACTGAACGTTTATTGAGCGTTGGCAACCAACTGCTCAGCCTCCTGGCGGGAAAGCCAGCGGCCTTCTTTCAGGAAAATCTGGTAACGGACGTAGCCGGGAATAGACATGTAATTCGCCGATTGGGTGAACGCCGTCACGTTGTCCAGTGCTACGCCGCCTGCCGACGCCGCGTGCGCCGGAGTCGCCAGAGTGCCAAACACGGCAGCACCAGCCAACATCAGGCCTACGATAAGTTTGCGCATCTCGATTCACCTCCTCCGGTTGATAAATGTCCGGCTTGGGGAACGGCTTGGAAACAGCGAAATCAACTTACGTCACCGCTTTACATCTACGACGCACTTCTATGACTACACACTACCATGTCCGCCGAAAAATGCCAACAGCTAAAGGACTTTAAATGTTTTGATAAACACTTAAACCTTCGCGGGCGATTTACGCGGTAAGGTCTTTCGTGTGACGCACCGGCCTTTTGCAAAGCCTGTGCCGCTTTTCGAGAAGTGCAGGAGTCAGAAGTGCAGGAGTCAGTAGCAAATGAGTAGTTTGCTACTGACTCCTGCACTTCTTATTGCACATCACAGGCCGCGTATGCCTGTTTTAAGGCACTAAAAGCATCATCTTTAGGGCCGAATTCGTGACCAAGCCAACCGTTATAACCTGTGTCGTGAATCGCCCTGGCAACGGCGGGATAATAGATTTCTTGTTGATCGTCCAAATCTTTACGTCCAGGATTGCCTGCCGTATGAAAATGGGCGATATGTTGAATATTGTCGCGGATATTGCGGATCAAATCGCCTTCCATGATTTGCATGTGATAAATATCGTAAAGCAGCTTCACACGCGGCGAATTGACTGCCTGGACGACTTTGGCGCCCCAGGTTGTGTGATCGCACTGATAATCGGGATGGTCAACTTTGGAGTTCAGCAACTCTAAAATCAGCGTCACGCCGGCCTTTTCCGCGGCAGGCGCCACCGATTTCAAGCCTTCGATGGTGATTTCAGCGCCCTCTTCGTCACTTAAGCCATTACGATTACCGCTAAAGACAATCAAATTGGGAATGCCATACTCGCGCGCCAGTTCAAACTTCTCGTTTAATTCGTCAGCGATGCGAGCATGATTTTCACGTTTGTTCAAACCATCGGTTAACGTGCCGTGACCGCCAATCGTGACGATGGTCAGGCCATTATCGCGCAGAAAATCGAACTTATCACGCGGCGGCATTTCCACGCCTTCAAAACCCAGGGCCTTGACTTTTTCCATCGCGCCATCGGCTTCCAACGCTTTGGAAAGCGGCCACCAGGTGGTGCATTGTTTGAATGAGGACATAAATTCCTTTGTAATAGGACGCAAATTTCGGAAGTTTTCGCAAATTCCTTTCAATAACGATTAGCGAAAATTCGCGTTTATTTGCGTAGTTTGCGTCCTATTTCTATTTATTGCTCGGCTTTGTCGAAAGCGGAATCGAAAGCACGTTCGGAGGGCTTGAAATCGGCTTTCTTGGTGAAGGCGCAGGCTTCCTGAGCACCGTGGAAGCGATCCATGCCTGAATCTTCCCATTCAATCGAAAGCGGGCCATCGTAATTGATGCTGTTCAGGGCGCGAATGATCTCTTCAAAGTTGATGTCGCCGTGTCCGAGTGAGCGGAAATCCCAGTAGCGACGGTAATCGCCAAAGTTCAAATGCCCGCCAAAAACACCGCTGCGCTGTGGCGTGCTCGACCAGTAAACATCCTTCATGTGAACATGATAAATGCGGTCTTTGAACTCGCGGATAAAGTCCACATACGCCACATGCTGATAGCCAAAGTGTGACGGGTCGTAGTTAAAGCCAAAGGCTTCGCGGCGCCCAAGTGCTTCTAAAGCGCGTTCGGCGGTGACAATATCGAACGCAATTTCGGTGGGATGCACTTCAAGAGCGAACTTAACGCCGACTTCATCAAACACATCCAGAATCGGGTTCCAGGCAGCGGCGAAATCTTCAAAACCCTTGTCAATCCAGGCGGGCGGCACGGGTGGAAACGAATACAGATAGGGCCAGATCGAAGAACCCGTAAAACCATTGACGACTTTAAGGCCGAGGTTAGCCGCAGCGCGAGCCGTGGTCTTCATTTCTTCCGCAGCGCGCTGATTAACGCCTTGCGGGTCACCATCGCCCCAAACGTGTGGAGGCAAGATGGATTGATGGCGCTCGTCAATCTTGTCGCAGACAGCCTGGCCGGCCAGATGATTGGAAATCGCAAACAATTGCAGGCCATTGTCAGTAAGAATTTTCTTTTGCGCTTCGCAGTAGCTTTTGTCTTGCGCAGCCTTTTGCACATCCAAATGATCGCCCCAGCAAGCCAACTCCAAACCGTCGAAGCCCATCTCTTTGGCGCGTGGCGCCAGTTCGGCTAAAGGTAAATCCGCCCATTGTCCGGTGAATAAAGTTACGGGTCGTGCCATGAAAAACTCGTTCTCCTTGGAAATATCTTCCCTGATTATGGCAAAAAACCCCTGCGGCTAACAGAGAGATGGAAGGTAAAAAGGTGCGTCGCCAAACGCAATTTTTGCGCCGAAACCACTTTTAATAGCAAAAGTGATTGACCAACTCCCTCTGACAGTGCTAAAATTGAATGAAATTTGTCGGACGTTTTAAATTTTGGATTTTAAATTCTTAATTTTGGATGGGTCTTTTCGCATTCAAAATGAGGAATTCAACACTCAAAATTTTGTCACTGCGCGTTGCTGTCCTATTGCAATCGCTTTTTGAGGAGAATTCATGCCCCTTAAGCGCACCTTGAGCGGAGCCTTATCCGCCACGTTGTTGGCCGTTGCTGCTTCCCCCTTCACTTCTCCGGCTCACGCCGACGTGTATCATGCCGTCGAACCCGGCGAAACCCTGAGCGCTATTGCTACCCGCTATCGTTTATCCTCCGACACCATTCGGGCTGCCAACAAGCTTGATGGCACACGCGATAATGCGGCGCTTCCCGCGATGCTTTTGCTGATTCCTGAAAGCACAGGTAACGTAGCCAATGCTGGAGAAACGAAACCCGACAGTTCTCTGCCGGTTTTAAATGGTATTGCGGCGCCGACTTTGATGGCGAGTGCCACAACGGTCAACGCCCCTTCAGGCAATACAGCCGAATTGCGCAAAACCTCCGGCGGTAGCGGCACTATTGTGCAACTGACGCGCTATGTGGTGCAAAAAGGCGATACCATTCAGAGCATCGCCCAGAAATTCTCCAAACCCGGTTCTTCGGTTAGCGCAACGGAAATCCGCCGCCGCAACTACATTTCCAACGATCCGGCAATTGGCACTATGCTTTTGGTGCCTGTTACTACGGTTAGCTACAATCCATCCGAAACTGGCCTGCTTTCTCAGACTACAGAGAAAATCGAAAAAGCAGAAAAAACGGTGCCCTCGGAAGCAGAAAACAATGAGTCTGGTGACAGCCCACGCGTTTTGTCGCAACCGACACCGGTTTTCCAATCACCTATTGGTAATACAGGTGCGATGCCACGCGGCAATGTCTTAGCTTCGCGCGGACGCGGTGACAACAGCGTGCTTTTAGTGCAGCCCGGTCAGGAAACGTCAGCTTCCACAATGCCGCCTTCGCCGCGCTCTCGTGCCATGCACACGCAACAAGTGCAGGCCGCTCCTCAAACCGCTCTGGCACAAGTCGCCAAAGTCGCTCGACGCGGCGGAACCATTCGTCGCTTGCCCGATGCCGAGGCTGTAACACTTTATCGTTGCGCTACGGGAACCGATTTGGCCGTCACCAAACGCAGCGGCAGTTGGTCAGCGGTTTTGATGAGCGACCGCTCAACCGGCTGGATTCCCACCAAATACTTGCGTTTTACCGACATTAAAGTGGATATTTCCACGCAAGTGGTGACCAACAACGATTATCAAGGCTCGGCCAATGGTCACTATTCCAGCAACCATCCGGCTGTGGTGCAGGCTTTAGGTTGGCTCGGCACACGCTACGTTTACGGCGGCACCAGCCGGCGCGGCATTGACTGCTCGGCCCTGGTGATGAAATCATTCGGCGCTTTAGGACGGCGCCTGCCACGCACCGCTGCCCAACAAGCGAGAGTCGGCACGCCGGTTGACCCGTCCAGTTTGCGCCCCGGCGACCGCTTGTATTTTTCGGCCAGCGGCAGTCGCGTTGACCATACCGGCCTTTACATGGGCGATGGCCGCTTCGTCCACGCCAGTGGCCGGGGCCGTCAGGTGATCGTTTCCAATCTCTTCGACCGCGCGCACTGGAACATCTTCGTCGGCGCCCGTCGCTAAGCAAACAAACCATAAAAGGCCCGCTAATTTTCATTAGTGGGCCTTTTGCTTTTTAGTTCATACTTCTTAGTTCATACTTCGCTCATGCTAAATTGGGGCACGCGCTTTTGGCCATTGGGGCCGGAAAAACTGGATTGGACAATAGATTTGACCGATGGCACTTTCGGGCCACTGCGCCTGGGTAGCACAGCGGATGACATCAAAGCCGCACTGGGTCGCCCCAACTACCCACAAATTTTCGGTGTGCGAAGAAACCTCTTTTATGAGCGCTTCGCTTTGTATCTTTCTCTTGATGAGAACCAATTGATCACTGACTTTCAAATGACCATTCCCGAACGTGAAGACGAACTTGATGAAAGTGATGCTACAAATCCCAAGCAGCCTTCCGCTTTTGAAACTCCGTTTGAAATAAGTCGTTTCGATCCTGCCGTTCGTCTGCCGGGCGCCGGTTCACGTGCTTTGCGACGGCTAACCCTGGAAGATTTCGAGAGCGCTTTCGCTTCCTGGAAATTTGACCACTCCGAGTGCTACCGCGAATGGAGCAATCGAGATATGGTGATTTACGTGGATTTGATGGAAGACGAACGAACCATTTGCACGCTGGGCTGGATGCGCAACGATGAATAAAAGCGAAGGTAGCCTTATCCCGAAGCATCATCATTAGAAATGGTGCCGATACCACGCGCGCGACCTATGCTGGCATTAACCGCACCCGACAGGAAAATATAAAAGGCTTCATCACCCTCAACTATCCCATCGCCATTAATGGTAACGACCAAGGTTTTCGTAACTTCACCAGGTGAAAAATTCAATGTGCTGTTAGTTGAAACGTAATCGCTCGTTGAGCGCGCAATGCCATCAGCAGTTGCACAATTAACTGTCACAGTTTGGCCGCTTGGTGCCGACAAACTCACCGTAAAAGTGGCGGTCTTACTGCCGCTATTCCCTTCGCTGATTTGCACATCGTTAATGCTGAGCGATGGCGCGCGGTCATCATTCACAATTCCACCAGTGGCTTGATCGTTAGCGAGGCTGGCATTCAGGGGCTGGCTGAGAGTGACCTCAAAACTTTCGTTGGGTTCGTTGAGCACATCGCCATTGATAAGAACCCGCGCATAGGCATAAAGGCTGCCGACCCCAAAAGAGATCTGTGAGGGCGCCACAGCTACATAATCGTTTCCGGGAGTCGCTGAACCGCCGCCTGTTGCGTAAGACGTTTTGACGATGCGACCGCTGGCTGCCGATAGCTTTAAGCGAAATGAAGCCGTGCGTTGTCCGCTATTGCCTTCACCAATACTGATTCCTTCGATAGTAATCGAAGGGGTAGCATCGTCGTCAAAAATCGTTGCCCCGCCCCGCCCGCGTAAAGTGCCTGCATTAACCGGCGAGGACAACAGCACGTAGAAAACTTCATTGGCTTCGTTAAGCAAATCACCTTTGACCGGCACCGTGAAAGTTTTACTTCTTTCACCCGGCGCAAAAGAAAGTTGGGCGCTGCTACCTGTATAATCACCCGGCGTAAGTGCAGTTCCGTTGTTAGTGACAAGATTGACGGAAACTGCTTGCCCACTGGCCGCAGAAAGCGTGATAGTAAAGGTGGCATTGACTGTCGCACTATTGCCTTCAGAAACTGTAACATCATTAACGCTGATTGTAGGAGTGGCATCATCATCGGTAATCGTGCCCTGCCCTTGCCCATCATTTACAAGCGCATTGGCGGGATTAGTCAAGAGCACACGAAAGGTTTCGTTAATCTCATCAAGGGTGTCGCCACGCACCGGCACAGAAATGTTTTTGCTGACCTGGCCGGGTGTAAAGGTTAAAGAGCCGTTGACACTGGTAAAGTCCGCTGGAGTTGTTGCCGTGTCGCTATTCACCAAATAATCTACGCTCACGCTTTGAGCGCTGGCCTGGGAAAGAGTGACAGTGAAGACCGCATAGACAATACCCGCATTGCCCTCATTAAGCGTCACATCATTGATGCTTATCGAAGGCAAGGGATCAACATCGTCATTGGTAATTGTTCCTGTAGCTTGCGCGCGACTCAGAACAGCACCTGTTGGTTGCGACAGATTGATCGCAAAAGTCTTATCGGCTTCTTGAACCGCATCGCCTACATAATTTACCGTTATGGTTTTGGACGTTTCGCCCGCTGCGAAACTCAAAACGCCGCTTTGCCCGTTGTAATCGCTACCTGCTATTGCGCTGCCGTTGGCCGTTGCATAATTGACGCTTACATTTTGCGCAACGGAAGGAGAAAGAGTGACCGTAAAAGTCGCCGAACCCGGCGCGCTGGCGCTGCCTTCATTGGCCGCTGCATCAGCAATTGAAAGAGCCGGAACAACCGCATCATCGTTGACGATAACGCCCACGCCCTGCGCGGTGGTAAGAGCGGCATTGGTTGGTTGCGAAAGATTGACAAAGAAAGCTTCATCGCCTTCGACATTTTCGTCGCCGAGGAAGTTGACCGTGATGATTTTGGAGGTTTCGCCTGGCGCAAAACTCAGTGTGCTGCTTTTGCCCGTGTAGTCACTGCCATTGCTCGCCGTGCCGTTGGCGGTTGCGTAATCAACCGTTACCGTCTGTGTAGCTGCGGGTGACAGGCTAACGGTAAAAGTCGCACTACCGGGACTGCTGGCGCTGCCTTCAGGCTGCGAAGCATTGGTAATGCTGAGGGAAGGCAATGTAACCGCGCCCCAATCTAAAGGCTGGTCATAAGCTGGATTGTTAGTGACCCGCGTTGGATTACTTCCATCGAGGTTCATGTAGTAAATCTCATAGGCTCCATTGCGCCCGGAAGCGAAACCAATCTTTGTGCCGTCCGGGCTGTAAGACGGATGATAATCCACCCATTGACTTTGATTGTGGGTAAATTCGACCTGATTGCTGCCATCGGCATTCATCAGGAAAATTTGAAAATAACCAGTGCGCCCGGAAGTGAAAATAATCTTGTTGCCATCTGGACTAAAACAGGGATGCCAATCCGTATAAGTGTTAGTCGTAAGACGGCTTTGATTGCTCCCATCTGCGTTCATCACATAAATTTCTTCATTATTATCGCGATTCGAGACGAAAACAATCTTGCTCCCATCTCTACTAAAACGAGCCATGAAATTATTGCTATTGGTATTGGTCAGGCGCTTGACGTTATTGCCGGTAGCGTCCATTACATAAAGCTCTCTTGCTGAAGCCAAACCTGTATCACGGTCGGAACTAAATAGTATTTTGCCGCCATCCGGGCTAAATGCAGGGAACAAATCATTTGAAGTACTGGCATTTAAACGGGTCTGATTAGTGCCGTCGGGATTCATGGTGTAAATCTGCCAGTTACCGTCCCTGTTGGAATAGAACGCAATTTTGCTGCTATCTGGATTGAACATAGGTCGTTGATCTTTCCCTGTGTTCGTAGTAAGCCGCGTCTCGCCGCTTCCATCGGGATTTATTATGTAAATATCATAATTCGCATTGCGATCAGATTGAAACACAATCTTGCCATTGCCGACCGCCGCGTGCGCAACAGGCAAATTTGGCCCGCAAGCCATAAGGCAAGCCAGCAACCAGAACAACATTTTCCCCATCTGCACCCGCGCGAAAACCGCGCCTTTATATGCGGCACCCTTTTGTTTCATCGCTTAACCTTTTATATCGCAATTTTCTAAACCGTAGAAAGTTGCCTATAGCATAACCCAAAAATAGCCAATTGAAACTCTTTTTGAGAAAAACCAAAGCCGCGCCTGAAATCTCAGGCACGGCTTTATATCTTGACTATGTCAAAATAAATGAAGAGTCTTGATTCTATGACATCGATGACAAATGTGTCTTGTCCACATTGCGGTGAATTAAATTCATCAAGCGCCTTGGCGTGTGTTACTTGTCGCCATTCTTTACCTGTCCAAGAACTGGCTGCAACCCCTACAGATGCAATTTCTCCAACCGTAATACAATTACAAAACCAAGAAATCGAATCCCCAAACCGCCAATTAAAAATAACGCTTCTTAATGTTACTATTGCAGGGCTGCTTCTCGTGACACCCATTGTTTTTCTATGGAAAGCCACCCATTCGGCAACAAAACCAGAGCCTTCGCGCCCTGTGTCTACATCACTGGTGATTTCTGAAACAATTCCAGATGTCGTTTCTGCTCCACACCCTACTGGAAGACAGCCAAAATCAAGTGTTTCCCAGCCAACGCAATCATTGGATGAGCAATTTTTCAGGGCAATCGCTGCCGGCGATTTGTCGCGTGCCCAACAGTTATTTCGCCAGGGAGCTTCGATTAACTCTTACATCCCCAGTGGTGTGCCAGCCCTGGTTACTGCGGCTCGTTTAGGTAACACAGAAACCATACAATGGATGCTTGATAACGGAGCTGATGTTAATGTCCGCATTTTGGCAACTGCTAAATCAGAAAGAGCCGTAGGATGGACGCCCTTAATGATGGCTTCGGCTAAAGGCCAGGTTGCAGCAGTTGAACTTTTGCTAAAGAACAAGGCAAGAATAGATTTGAAATCGCAAGATAACATCGGCCCTTTGCATTGCGCAGCCGTTAGCGGTAATGGACAGGTTGCGCGTTTGTTAATTGATTACGGAGCCGATCCCAATGAGCCGGGTTTGGGCGGCCTACGCCCCATAATCAGTGCCGCTGATGCGGGAAATACGGAAGTTGTCAGGATATTATTGGAAAAAGGGGTCGATCCTAACAGCAAGGGAGTAGCGGGAGAGAGTGCCCTTTCTCACGCCATAGCAAAAAATCATCATGATACAGCGCGTGTGTTACGTGATGCAGGCGCACGCTAAAAGGAGGCAGCCACCATGAATCACGAACAGCCTTCGCTTTTTGGTTCACGGCCTATACAGGTAGCGATTCTGTGCCTCCTTGTTGTCATTTTGGGCCGCGCCGCGTGGTATTTCACAGAAAATCAAGCGCCGCCCCCTGCACCTAAAACACCTCGCTCTTATCTTGCTGGAACTATGGCGGGGGTCAGTGGCGGGCCACTCGAAATTGCATTGGTAGAAGCGGCGGCGCGCGGTGATGAAGCGCAAGTTCAAAATCTGCTCGCACAAGGCGCTAAACCAAACGCGCTCACTAACGGCACTTTAGCACTTGCCACCGCCGCACAGAAGGGTTACTTATCTGTTGTGCGCTTGCTCCTTGATAGCGGCGCCAATGTGAACTACGCTTCGGTAGGTTTCATGCCTGACCCGAATGCTGATCCTCGATTTCCTGATGACGGGGGTCGTCTGGTCGGCGGGCAGACCGCTTTATTTTTAGCTGCCGGAAACGGCCATGTCGAAGTTATCAAGCTGTTGCTTTCTAAAGGCGCCGACGTAACCGCCGAATCCATAGAAGGCAACACGCCGCTTGTGTGGGCCGCTTTTAACGGTCAGGCCGAAGCCGTGCGCTTGCTTTTGCAAGCCGGCGCCGACCCTAATCAGCCTAACAAGGCTGGCACCACCGCCCTGGCGGTTGCCAGCCAACAAGGACATTTAGAAGTCGTGCGCGTCTTAAAAGAAAGCGGCGCTCGCTGAAATGCGCTCAATATCAAAAAGCCGCGCCTGAAAATTTCAAGCGCGGCTTTTATTTTTAACCCGTCGCTAACGCTTTGGGTTCTTTTGAAGTTACGGCAACGGGGTTTCGCCCATTAAGAAGCGGTCGCATTCGCGAGCGGCGCCACGACCTTCGTTGATGGCCCAGACGACGAGGCTCTGGCCCCTACGGCAATCGCCGGCGGCGAAGATGCCCTCTACACTGGTGGTGAACTTTTCGTGTTCGGCTTTGGCGTTGCTGCGCGGGTCGCGTTCGATGCCCAGTTGCTCTAAAACGACATCTTCTGGGCCTAAAAAGCCCATGGCGATAAGAACTAACTGCGCGGGCCACACTTTTTCGCTACCGGCTCTTTCAACCGGCACAAAGGCGCCTTTTTCGTTTTTCTGCCACTCGACTTCAACCGTGTGCAACTCTTTCAAATTGCCTTCTTCATCAGCCACAAAACGCTTGGTCATGATGGCATAGCGGCGCGGGTCTTGGCCGTGCAGCGCGATGGCTTCTTCCTGGCCGTAATCCACGCGATGAATGCGCGGCCACTGCGGCCAGGGGTTATCCGAGGCGCGTTCGTTGGGTAACTGCGGCATGATCTCAAACTGCACAAGCGATTTGCAGCCGTGACGCAAACTTGTGCCGCAGCAGTCGGTGCCGGTATCGCCGCCGCCAATTACAATTACATCTTTGTCTTTGGCCGAAATGTAACTGCCGTCTTCGTGCTTGGAATCCAGCAACGATTTGGTGTTGGCGCGCAGGAAATCCATCGCATAATGAATGCCTTTGGCCTCGCGTCCTTCAATCGGCAAGTCACGCGCTTTGGTGGCGCCGGTGCAAATCACAATCGCGTCGAATTCGCTTTGCAACTGCGCAGCTTGAATATCCTTGCCTACCTCGCAACTCGTCACGAACTTCACGCCGTTAGCTTCCAGCATGTCCACACGCGCCTGCACGATGCGCTTGTCCAACTTCATGTTGGGAATGCCATACATCAAGAGGCCGCCAATGCGGTCGGCGCGCTCGTAAACCGTGACCTGGTGGCCGGCTTTATTCAACTGGTCGGCGCAGGCCAGACCCGAAGGGCCGCTGCCGATGACCGCGACTGTTTTGCCGGTGCGCCTGCTGGGCTTACCGTCCACCCAATCGTTTTCATAAGCGCGGTCGGCAATTTCGCATTCGATGTTTTTAATGGTGACCGGCGGCGAATGAATGCCCAAAACGCAGGCGCCTTCGCAGGGTGCGGGGCAAACGCGGCCCGTAAATTCCGGGAAGTTATTGGTTTTGAAAAGGCGCTCGGCGGCTTCTTTCCACAGGCCCCTGTAAACCAGGTCATTCCATTCAGGAATGAGGTTGTTAATCGGGCAGCCGGAGGCCATATTGTTAATTAGCGTGCCGGTGTGGCAAAACGGCACGCCACAGTTCATGCAGCGCGCGCCCTGCTCACGCAGGCTTTCTTCCGGCAAGTGCTCGTGAAACTCAAACCAATCGCCGATGCGCCCTTGCGGATCACGGTCTTCCGGCAGTTGCCGTTGATAGTCTAAAAAGCCAGTAGGCTTTCCCATAAACGCTCCAATTGAGAATTGAGAATTAAGATATTGCCCTCCCCCAACCCCTCTCGGAGGGAGGGGAGTTACGCATAGAAAGACATAACTCCTCCCCTGTGGGGGAGGCTGGGTGGGGGTTAGTTTTCCTCAATTCTTAATTTATAGTCTCTAACTTCCGCCCACGCGAGACGGGTCTTTCTTGTTCTCTTCAAAGGCGGCCATAACGGCTTCATCGCCGCTAAGGCCCTGCGCTTCCACGCGCTTCATAGCTTCCATGGCGCGCTTGAAATCGGTTGGCATTACTTTGACAAATTTGGATACCAGGCCGTCCCAGTTATCCAAAACATGTTGGCCGCGCTGGCTGCCGGTGTAATCGACATGGCGCTGAATTTGGGCGCGCACTGCCAAGACTTCTTCGACATCATCCAACGGCTCCAGGGCAACCATCTCTTTGTTGACGTGGCCGGGGAAACTACCGTCTTCGTCCAGCACATAAGCGATGCCGCCGCTCATGCCCGCCGCGAAGTTGCGTCCGGTTTTACCCAGCACTACAACGCGTCCGCCGGTCATGTATTCGCAGCCGTGATCGCCAACCGATTCGACAACGGCGTTCACACCCGAATTGCGCACACAGAAGCGTTCGCCGGCCATGCCGCGAATATAGGCTTCGCCACTGGTGGCACCATAAAAGGCCACGTTGCCGATGATGATGTTATCTTCCGGCACAAAAGTGCTTTGCGCTGGTGGATAGATAATCAACTTGGCGCCGCTTAAACCTTTGCCGAAGTAATCGTTGGCATCGCCTTCCAGTTCAAAGCTAATGCCTCTGGGCATGAAAGCGCCAAAGCTCTGGCCTGCCGAACCGTTGAACTTGATTTTGATGGTGTCATCCGGCAAGCCTTCGACACCATAGCGCCGGGTGATTTCACTACCCAGTTGGGTGCCGACTACACGATTGACGTTGATGACTTTGGTCGAATACTCTACTTTTTCACCGCGTTCAATGGCCGGTTTGCAGGCTTCGAGCAACTCCCGTTGATCGAGCGTGCGCTCCAAACCATGATCTTGCGGCTTCTGGCAGAACGTGCCGACATTCTCGCCCACTTCCGGCTTGAAAAGCAATGCCGACAGGTCAAGGCCACGTCCTTCAAAGTGTTCCAGAGCTTTGCGCGGTTCTAACTTATCCGTGCGGCCCACCATCTCGGTGATGGTGCGGAAGCCCAGTTTGGCCATGTATTCGCGCAAGTCCTGCGCGATGAACTTCATGAAGTTCACAACATGATCCGGGTCGCCCATAAATAGTTTGCGCAACTGCGGGTTTTGCGTGGCGACACCGACCGGGCAGGTATCCAGATGGCAAACGCGCATCATGATGCAACCCAGAACCACAAGCGGCGCGGTTGCAAAACCAAACTCTTCGGCACCGAGCAATGCGGCAACGGCTACATCGCGGCCCGTCATCAATTTGCCGTCGGTTTCAACCGCAATGCGCGAACGCAAATCATTTAAAAGCAATGTTTGATGCGTTTCGGCCAGGCCCAACTCCCAC
>DASWNL010000095.1:0-9526 GCA_036399215.1 Abditibacteriaceae bacterium | reverse complement strand
TGATAAAGGGAGAGTTGGCGTGCCCTTCTTACACGCTATTGAAACTGACCAAACAACCGATATTCTCCAAATAGTAAATTTAATTATTCAGGCTCTCTCACAACAATCTTTCACAAAAATCTGTGAAAGTATTGAAGCTATAGCACAGGGAAGGGCACAGCCGTTAGACATATTTAATTTACTGAGAATTCATTTTGATCATGGGCGCTGCAGAAATTTGAATTTCTCGCAATATAAACCGATGCCGAATAAGAGCATAGCACATGACTGTGGAGGCGCATCAGCAGCGGCCTGGCTTGCTATGGCTACATCCCATTTAACGATTGTAGGCCCTTGGGAAATTTTTGATCACTATTCCCCTACAGATGAATTCATCTCCACCGTATCGTCCTATAGCAAAGCAACACAAACTTTGTTCCTCTCGGAGTATTTACAGGCAGCTATTTCCAATTATGAAATTCAAACTATGCAAGCACAACGTCTACCGCCAGAAAGTAACCAGCAGACAAAAATTTCTGTTTTAGAGCCTGAACCTATGCACAGTAAGACCTTGGTCAATGCAGAGAAAGCCTTATCAACTAAATCAATCCCTAAAACCGTTTTGTCGGACAATCTTTCTGTCGATGAGACACCTCAAAATGATTCTAAAAGAATTATCAAAAAGCTACCTGATTTCCCAGATTCGGGTCAGATAGTAACATTAGCAACATCTGCTCCAGGCAACCTCAGGGTTAATGGAGAACACAACAGCTATAAGATTACTGCTCAAAACTGCGTTTCTTTCGAGGCTCATCCGGGACACTATGAGGTTGTAGTTAAGCAACCTACAATCTCTCTTCGCTTTAGTAAAAATGTTAGCTTAATCCTACCCAAAGAAAATTCAATGCTCGAATGGCAGCGCAGGGCGCTTGACGATTTCGAGTCAATATATGTGCAGTTACATGACAATCCGCAGCCATCAATTCAGGATGAGAACAAATCGAGAAGTGCAAACAAATGGATAGTATTGCGCAGAGCGGCGTTAATTTTTATAATTTTTCTCTTGTTGTTTGTATCCTATCATTCCCTTTATTTCCTTTCTAAAATCATAGAATTGCTGCGTTATAGGATCGGTATCTGATCGTTTAGACTAAACTGCTGCTACCGATCTGATATACAACTTTAAATATAGCTGCCGACATCAATGCTCCGTTATATAACATTCGGATTTGTCATTTTCCTCTTTTTCGCGGCGCATTTGCGGGCGCAGAAAGTGGAAGGGCCGGAAGAAGTCGGCAAGGAATTCGTCGCTTATCTGGCACGCCGCGACTTGGAAAGTTTGAAGCTTATCATTACCCGCGATTCGCTTGACCGCCTGGGAGAAAATGGGGTGCGCGACGTAGTAAACGAGTTACGTCTGGTGCCTTCACGATGGGAAAGTAAAAGCGATGGCGCAACCGCGCAAGTCACACCGATTTTCGAGCCACAACTCGTTTTATGCCGCCGTCAGGGCCGCTTCTGGCGCGTTGATTTAATTGCCACCGGCGCCAAGTGGCTAAAGTTCTCAGGCAGTGAAGCGGCCTTCGTGCGCAAATACTCACATCAACCGCTGCTTAGCGAAGAGTCACGCGTTATCTGCGCCAGTAATCTCAAAGCTCTTGCCGTCGCTTTGCGACAGTATGCCGAAGATTACGACGACCATTATCCACCCGCTAATGTATGGACGGATGCCTTGCGTCCATACCTCTCAAACAGGCAGGTTTTCCACTGCCCGGCAGCCGGCAAGAACCGTTACGGCTACGCCCTAAACCGGAGGTTATCCAAACAACCACCCCCTAAAAGCACAATGAATCCACAAAACAATAACTTTGTCGTGCTCTATGAAACAACACAACTCAAAAGCAACGCGCACCGCGATGGTAGCGATTTGGCCTTTCGTCACGAGGGAAAAACACAAGTCTTAGAAGCTGACGATGCGGTTCGCAGCTTTAACAATGGCAAGTCTCTCAAATTTCATCTGCCTCTCCTTCCCTGAGCTATCGGGCTTCTGGCAGAGTTCAACATGATAATTGCAAATATTTGTGTCAGGTAAAAGCACCTGTGCGAGCAAAAGGCGACGGCTACCTCGAAAACCTTGTCATACTTTGTTGAAATAGAAGGCGAAAATATATGAGGAGACTCAATGGAACTCTATCAATTGAAGTTGTTCGTTGACCTGGCGGAAACCGGCAATTTCACAAAAGTGGCGAGTGAAAATTACGTTACTCAGGCGGCGGTGACGTTACAGATTCGCAAATTGGAAAGCGAACTGGGCGTGCCGCTCTTTCATCGCACCACTCGTTCGGTGACGCTGGTGGAAGCTGGACAGCGCTTGTTGCCCTATGCGCGGGCAATGCTGCAACAAGCTGAAGAAGCAAAAATGGCGGTGCGCGACACGCGCGAAGAGATTTCGGGCCTGGTGCGTGTGGCGGCGGTGCATTCGATTGGGCTTTATGAGTTGCCGCCTTACATTAAAAAGTTCTTGCAAACCTTTCCCGGCGTCAATCTGGACATTCAATATCGCACCTCCGAAGAGATTTATCGGGCTTTGCACGATGGCGGGATTGATGTGGGACTAGTGGCGTATCCAACAGAAATGCCACGCATCGAAGTGTTGCCGTTCATGACGGATAATCTGGCCTTGTTTTGCCCGAAAGACCACACCTTTGCCAGCAAGAAATCCATATCGCTGGCCAACCTGCAAGGCCAACATTTTGTGCAGTTTGGAGAGGAATCGCCAACGCGCAAAGCCACCGATGCCCTTCTTGCCGAGCAAGGTGTTGCGGTCAATGTCCGTATGGAATGCGATAACATTGAAATTCTCAAGCAAATGATCGAAGTTGGTTTCGGTGTCGGCTTGTTGCCGGAAAAGGCTCTGACTAATGCCGATGAGGCTGCCGGATTGGTCACAGTGCCCATTAAAGACGCCAAAATTGAGCGCCCCATTAGCCTGTTACTTTTGAAAAATGCGCCCCGCTTCAAAGCGATGCGTGCCTTTGTCACCACCCTGCTGGGTAAAGGCAAAAAAGACGGCGATGACGATGACGAATAAGAACCAGTGGGGATAAGTAAGGATTGTTTCATGTCAGCAGTAACAACAGAAGTTGTCAATCAGGCGAACGGCCATCTCAACGGCAGTGCTACTCTAAGCGAATCAGCAGGTGAAGACGCGGTTCGCGCACAAGTTCATGATAAAGCCATGCGGGCGCGGCAGGCTGCTGCACCCTTACGCACGCTTTCAACAGAAATTAAAAACCACGCTTTGCTCTTAATGGCTGATAAGTTGGTGCAGCGTGCAGAAGAGATCATCAGCGCCAACGAGCGCGACATTGAAGCGGGTCGTGCGCGTGGTTTAAGCGAAGCGATGTTAGACCGTCTGCGCTTGAATCCCAAACGCATAGAGGACATGGCTGATGGTTGCCGCCAGGTAGCGGCCCTGCCCGACCCGATTGGCCAAGTCATCGGCGGTGGGCCACGTCCGAATGGCCTTCGCGTTGAGCGCCTGCGTGTGCCTCTTGGTGTTATCGGGATTATCTACGAATCGCGGCCTACTGTGACGGTAGATGCGGCGATTTTATGTTTGAAATCCGGCAACGCCGTGATTCTGCGTGGCGGTAGTGAAGCAATCCATTCCAATTTGTGCCTGGCGCAAATCATTGAAGAAGCCGCCCGCGAAGCCGGAGCGCCCGCCGATTGCATCCAACTGATTGAAACCACCGACCGCGCTGCAACAACGCATCTGGCACAGATGAACGGCCTGGTTGACCTCATCATTCCGCGCGGCGGCGAAGGCTTGAAAAAGGCGCTTTCCAAAATCGCGACCGTGCCGATGATCTTCGCGGCGGGTGGCATTTGTCACGTTTTCTTAGATGAAAGTGCCGATTTGCAAGATGCGCTCGAAATTACGTTCAATGCCAAGGTGCAGCGTCCTTCGACCTGCAACGCGCTGGAAACCTTGTTGGTGCATGAGAAGATTGCCGACCGGTTGTTGCCGCCAATTGCCGGGCGCTTGCAGGAAGCCGGTGTTGAACTACGCGGTGACCAACGCGTGCGCGCCCTTGTGCCCATGAACGAAGCCACCGACGAGGATTGGGATGCGGAATATAATGCACTGATTCTTTCAATTGCGGTTGTAGATAATCTGGACGAAGCTTTAGCGCACATTGCGCAGCATGGAACGGGGCACTCGGAATCCATAGTGACGCAAAACTATGCCAATGCCGAAAAGTTCTTAGCCCAGGTGGACGCGGCGGCGGTTTATGTCAATGCCAGCACGCGCTTTACGGATGGTTTTGAATTTGGCCTTGGTGCCGAAGTTGGCATTTCCACTCAAAAGCTGCACGCAAGAGGCCCCATGGGGCTTGAAGCGCTAACTTCCACCAAATTCGTAGTGCGGGGCGATGGACATATCCGCCAGTAAACAGGAGGCCGAAAGCAGGAGGCAGGAGAGAACTCATTCACTGCCGACTGCCGACCGCCAACTGCCATCTGTCGTCCTTATTGGCTTCATGGGGAGTGGCAAAAGCAGCATCGGAAGGCGTCTGGCGCGGCGCTTACGCTATCAGTTTCTTGACCTTGACCGAGAAATCGAAGTTTCTGCCGGCAAGAAAATTTCCCAGATTTTCGCGGATGAAGGAGAAGAAAAGTTTCGACGCCGCGAAACGCAAGCCCTTTGCAAGTCCCTTAAGAAATCTGCCGTCATTGCTTCCGGTGGTGGATTAGTCACCCGGCCTGAAAATCGCGCTTTGTTGCGCGAAGCCGGCGGGCAAGGGGCCAGCATCGTTTATTTAAAAGCACAGTCCGCTACTTTAGCCGAACGCATCCGTCGACAGCCTGGTAAGCGCCCCTTGATTGATGGGCCAGGGCAACCCCTCAATTATGAAGACACCAGAAGCCGCGTTGAGGAACTTTTAGAGACACGCCAGGAGTTTTATGAAGAGTGTGCAACTCATACAGTGGTTACCGATGGATGTGCTTTCGAGGTCGTCGTGGATGAAATTGTAAGCGCACTTTCAGAGCATTAATTTTTGGGACTTTTCATGGCGAAACGAATTGTGCATCAATTTTTGGTAGGCCCAGGGCCATCCGGTGAAATGGCTCTGGGCTTTGTCTGGGCAGAGCCGGGCTGGCAGCCACGTGTTGATATTTATGAAGCAACGGATGCCCTCTTTTTAACGATAGAAGTGCCGGGCGTAGCGGATGACCAGGTAAGCGTGCATTTTGTGCCGGGCCAAAATGGCTCGGCGCCCCATTTAATCATCGAAGGTCGCCGCGACGCACCTGCGATTCCGAATTCTGCCGGCCCGGCGCGCTGCCTGCAAGTGGAGATTGAGAATGGCCCCTTTCGCCGCGAGGTGCGCCTGCCCCGCGATGCCGATGGTGAAGCCATTACGGCTTCGCGTCAAAATGGCTTGCTAATCGTCACCATCCCCCGTCGCAAAGCTGCACCTCTGCAAAATGTAAAAGTCTCCGTATCCTAAACAAAAAGCCGCTACGCCTTCGGCGGCGCAAAAACAGCGCAAAACGGCGCGATTTTCTTCAAAGTTGCGTTGTTTTGGCGAAATGAAGTTAGCGTATCGAAGATTAGCGGCTTTTTCCAAACAATTTCCGAGGATTTTTCAATGGCCGAGCCGAATTTGCCGCCCATTCCCGACTTTTTACCCGTTGTGCCTACCACCAATTTAGTGGTATTTCCGTTTATGATGTCGCCGCTTTCCGTAGGCCGCGCCGTTTCTTTAGCGGCGCTCGATGCGGCTTTGCAAAGCCATCGTCTGGTTGTCATTACAATGCAAAAAGACGACGACATCGAAGCACCAGGGCCAGACGACATCAACGAAATCGGCTGTGTTTGCGCGGTGCTGCGCATGATGCGCACGCCCGAAGGCAACGCGCAAGTTCTGGTGCAAGGCCTGGTGAGAGCGCGGCTGACCGAAATCAATTTAGCCGATGGCTCATTAAGCGCACGAGTGGAAACCTTGCCCGATACCGAAGAAAAGCCACTGGCCGTGCAAGCCCTGATGAATAATCTGTTGCTAACATTCGGGCGCATTGTGGAACTAAGCCCGGCTTTGCCACCTGAAGCCTTTGAAGCAGCCCAAACGCAGACAAATCCCGGCCAATTAGCCGATATGGTCGCCAGTGTCCTCAATCTGGAGCCGCCCGCTCGCCAGGAGTTACTTGACCTGACCAATGTGCAAAAACGCATGGAGCGCATCAGCGAATTGGCAGCGGGGGAAATCAGCGTCCTGGAATTGACCAATCAGATTCAACAAGAAACGCGCAAGGAGTTGGATAAAGGGCAACGTGAATTCATCTTGCGCCAGCAGTTGCGCGAAATCCAAAAGCAACTGGGCGAAGAAAACGAGGGCGCCGATATTGACGACTTGCGCGCCCAAATCGAAGCCGCCAATATGCCGCCCGCCGCGCGCAAAGCTGCCGACCGCGAGTTAGACCGGCTTGCCCGTATGCCCGCTGCCTCACCCGACCATGCCGTAACGCGCAACTATCTGGATTATCTCATTGCCGTTCCCTGGAGCAAGTCCACCGACGACAATCTCAATCTACATCACGCCAAACAGGTTTTGGATGATGAGCATTACGGCCTTGAAGAAGTAAAAGACCGCATTATAGAGTATCTGGCGGTGCGCCATTTGAAGCCCGACACCAAAGGCCCAATTCTCTGTTTCGTTGGCCCGCCGGGCGTGGGCAAAACCAGTCTAGCGAAATCTATCGCAAGGGCTTTAGGCCGCGAATCGGTTCGCATGGCTTTAGGTGGCGTGCGCGACGAAGCCGAGATTCGCGGCCACCGCCGCACTTACATCGGTGCTTTGCCTGGCCGCATTGTGCAAGGCTTGCGCGATGCCGGCACTAACAATCCCGTCATAATTCTCGATGAAATAGATAAGCTCGGCGCCGATTATCGCGGTGACCCGACTTCGGCATTGCTCGAAGTGCTTGACCCGCAGCAAAACGATACTTTTAAAGATCATTATCTTGAAGTGCCGATTGACCTATCCAAAGTGATGTTCATCACGACAGCCAACATTTTGGATACGATTCCGCCACCATTGCGCGACCGCATGGAGATTATCCGCATTCCTGGCTATACCGAAGAGGAAAAAGTCGCTATCGCGCGGCGCCATTTATTGCCGCGCCAGATGGAGGAAAACGGCCTGCGACCCGAAGATTTATTCATTTCGCAAGGCGCTTTGCGTCAAATCGCACGCGGTTACACCCGCGAAGCCGGTGTTCGCAATTTAGAGCGCGAAGTAGGCCGCGTTTGCCGCAAAGCGGCGCGAAAAATCGCCGAAGCGATTGGTGTTACGGATGAAGAAGGCAAAGGAACGCCTGTTCGCCCCCGACCACACTTGTGCGTGACAGCTTATAACCTCGAAGATTACCTTGACCAGGCCAAAGTCGAATCAGAAATGGGCGGACGCGAGCCGCAAATTGGTGTGACGACGGGCATGGCCTGGACACCTCTCGGCGGTGAAATCCTGTTTATTGAAACTACCAAAGTGGACAACGGCGGCGGTCTGGTTTTAACCGGCCAACTGGGCGATGTGATGAAAGAATCGGCGCAAATCGCCTACGATTTCTTGCGCAGCGACGCCGGAAAATCGTTAATAGCTAACGGCAAAAAAACCGAAGAAAAAGGCGGCGTGCATATTCATGTCCCGGCGGGTGCTATTCCCAAAGACGGCCCCTCGGCGGGTGTGGCAATTACCGCCGCTTTAGCCAGCCTGCTGAGTGGGCGCCCGGCGCGGCACGACATTGCTATGACAGGCGAAGTGACTTTAACAGGCCGCGTCTTGCCCGTTGGCGGCATCAAAGAAAAAGTCTTGGCCGCGCGCCAGGCCGGTATCAACACCATCATCCTCCCCGAACGCAACCGCGCCGATGTGAAAGACATTCCCGAAGCAACACGAAGCGAATTGAAATTTGAGTTTGTGATGGAAGTGCGCGAAGCGATTGCACACGTTTTAATGCCCGCCGGAAAAAGGCCACCAACCCGCAAGCCCAAACCCGTTACTACACCGATGGAACAAGACACCGACCGCACCGACCCGGCAATGCACTAATTAAATAAGTTACCTCTTTATTGCGGTTTTAGGCCTGATTTTGCTCATAAAATTGCACTCCCATTTTGCGGTTTTATGCCATAATTCGCGGGACTATGCCGCATTCTCCAGATTGCGGCTTTATGCGCCGAAGTAAGAGTGAAATGCGGAATTATGCCAACAAAAGTGCGGCATAATAACATTGTTCGGCGGCCCTTGCCTAAACTGGTTTCTTGCGATAGAGTTCATTACAAAATGTAGAACCATACATACGATCAGAAATGGAGAAGTGATTCTTATGGCCGACCGAGGAAGCAGAGTGCACGTAAACCTTCGCAACGGTGATGTCGTAGATGGTTGGGTTTATGGTGAGTCACTTCTTGGTAAATATATTGCGCTTGATCCGAACGCGGAAATAATCCGGTTCATTCCCGACGGAACTTGGCAATCGGCCCATTACGACCATTCAAATCCAGCCAGATTCAACTCAATAATTGATAACCAATATACATCACCCGTGCGTGGTATTAGAGCCAGCGAATCCCTGAGAAACAGGGCCGCGAATGCACTCGACAAAGTTGATTACAATCGTGTGCGTCGTATTCATGCTAAATTTGAGACTCTTCAAGATCAATTTTATGGGCCATACGATAGCATGGCATTCCAAGAGCACCGTCTCGAAGATGAGCAGCACACACTGCTTGACGTAGCACTTGAACTACGATCGACATACTCGGAACTTGTAGAGGAAGTTAGGCGATCTGGGCTAAGCGATGTTCTCTTGGAAGATGCTGAAGAAATACAACAGTTCATTAGTAACGAGGGTTTGCCGATTATGGATTATTGGATGCTGCGCGAAATGAGACATCGTGATGAAGCATTCTTCTTACTGGAATCCATGATTTATTTAGCTCGACATACGAACTTACTTGCTGAAACTAATTTGGGCACATACCCACTTCAGGGACTGGATCCAGGTAGAATCGCCCGGCACATTGATGAGCAGGAAGCTGAAACGCAGCAAGAGGAAGAATCTTCTCCGTGGCCCAAAAGATTGAAGATGACTGCGGCAATCGGGAAAGTTGCTGTCGGTGGTAGCTTGGCAGCAGCCAATATCTGTGCCGGTGCTTTTGCTGGCGTTGTTTCAGCATTACCTACGCTCGGAGTAGGAACTGTTGCAGGTGCAGTTGGGGTTGCGACTTCCACTTATACTGGCCTAAATGCAGCCTGTGATGGTCTTAAAGATCTGGCCACTGCAATAGAATCTAAATAGGTAAGCGGCTCAGGGGTTTCCTCAACTGTGCCGCCGAACAAGGCGCTGCATCCGACCGCCTACAGCTTCGCTTCCTTCGCTCGTTCCTCGCTCCGGTAGCTCCGCTTTTGGCGGCGGGTGAGCTAAGCGTTGTGCTGCACGCGGCTTGGCTGCGTGCGATAATGAGAATCAAGGA